>NZ_NFIE01000003.1:0-150998 GCF_002161605.1 [Collinsella] massiliensis
GGTTGGGGGCGTGGGGCGGGCGGTGGGCTGCGGCGGCGGTGGGCTGCGGCGGGCGCTTCGCGTGTCGACCGCAATGCCACGCTTCGGGCACAAAACTGTCAACTTTACGCATGAAGCACCCTCGGCAAGGAGCTTCGCGCCTAAAGTTGACAAGTTTAGGCACGTGAATTGGCAGGCGACTCATCCGGAACGGGTTCATCCGCGTTGGAGTGCGACGAATCTCGCAAGCCGCTCAAGCTCGCTGGCAGCAGCCGCCCGTTTCGACGCGCCTCGTGCTTACCAACGGCAGAATTGGGGACAAGAGAGGCAACATATTCTCCAGCGGAGGCGCTCCACGCCCCGCATTCCGAAAGGAGCCGTCATGGCAACCACCTACGAGCTCTATATCATGCCGACCTGCCCCTACTGCCGCAAGGTGCTCCTCTATATGAGCCAGCACGACATCGAGCTGCCGCTGCGCGACATCACGGCCGACGCCGAGGCGCGCGCCACGCTCGAACGCGTGGGCGGCAAGGTGCAGGTGCCGTGCCTGTTCATCGACGGCGCGCCCATGTACGAGTCGGACGACATCATCGCGTACCTGGGCAAGGAGTTCGCCGACGGTGCGGCGCCGAGCGTGTCGCCCGAGGAGCAGGCGGAGCTCGATAACGGCGCGGCCTGCCCCATCTTCTAGAGGAGGACGGTCATGGACGAGCAGCGCGAACCGCAGTTCACCGTCGAGGAGAACGCCATCCGCCTTCTCGGGGATGACGGAAAGGCGATCGCCGAGGTCACCTTCCCCGCGTGCGGCGAGGGCGTCGTAGATATCGACCATACCTTCGTGGACCCGAGCCTGCGCGGGCTGGGCATGGCCGGCAAGCTCATGGACGCGTGCGCGCACGAGCTCGAGCGCACCGGCCGGCGTGCGCGTCCCACCTGCAGCTATGCCGTGCGCTGGTTCGAGAAGCATCCCGAATGGGAGCGCAT
This sequence comes from [Collinsella] massiliensis, assembly GCF_002161605.1. Classification (NCBI taxonomy): domain Bacteria; kingdom Bacillati; phylum Actinomycetota; class Coriobacteriia; order Coriobacteriales; family Coriobacteriaceae; genus Enorma; species [Collinsella] massiliensis. Next base: position 967 of record NZ_NFIE01000003.1, read on the forward strand.
CCTCGCCTAGGCTGCCCGGATGGCCTCGCTCGCCGTACAATAGCGTCGGAAGTGTTGGATGGCTGAGGCGAGCGAGGTTGTCATGGACGGAGCCGGCACGTCCCGCGGCATCGGGGTCGACGCGGTCACTATCAGCGAGATCGGGCGTCTCGACCGCGAGGCGGACGGATTCACCGCGCGGACGTTCACGGCGCGCGAGCAGGCCGAGGCCGCGGAGCGGGGTGCGGGGCGTGCCTCGTATCTGGCGGGCAGGTTCGCGGCGAAGGAAGCCGTGTTCAAAGCGCTCGCGCATCTGACGGAGGCAGGCACGTTCGATTTGAGACTGGTCGAGACGCTCGCCGCGGACGACGGCAGCCCCCACGTGCAGATGACGCCCGAGCTCGCGCGCATCTGCGAGCAGGCCGGCGTGCGCCATATATTAGTGAGCATCAGCAACGAAGCCGACCTCGCGATTGCGTTTGCGGTGGTGGTTTGAGGATGACGGGGCTGCGATAAGGGGTTGCTCCGTACGCGTGGGCAGTGCTGAAATATAGGAGCGCTCGAACTCCTATCCGAAACGGGAATGGGATTCGAGCGCTTTTTAGATTACATCCCATTTTTTTCTTTTTTACGAACCATCCTCGCGTGCGCGGGGAGCACTCATCGTGCACCTTCTGAATGTCGTAGTCGAAGGGATCATTCCCGCATGCGCGGGGAGCACTCGGCGACCTCCTCAGCCGTCTCGGTGTCGTACGGATCATCCCCGCATACGCGGGGAACACCAAGAGACGAAGCGCAAGGTCTTCTGCAACGTGGGATCATCCCCACGTGCGCGGGGAGCACATGATCTTCTGGTACATGCGCGTCCCCGCGCCAGGATCATCCCCGCATAAGCGGGGAGCACGACTCCTACATCCAGGTGACGGAGATCAACACGGGATCATCCCCGCATACGCGGGGAGCACACCAACCCCAAGAACTCCGGCGTGGCCAAGGCGGGATCATCCCCACGTGCGCGGGGAGCACTCCGCCGCGTACTCGCGGTACGGCATGCGGATGGGATCATCCCCGCGTGCGCGGGGAGCACGACAGCCCGGAGATTACCCAGCTTGACTTCCCGGAATCATCCCCGCGTGCGCGGGGAGCACGGCTCGCCATCCGGGTAGTTCGGGTTCGGCGGGGGATCATCCCCGCGTGAGCGGGAAGCACGCACGACGGCGTATCCCCACGGGGTCGGTACCGGGGTCATCCCCGCGTGTGCGGGGAGCACAGCGTGAGCGTCACCGCCGCCGTGCGCACGTCGGGATCATCCCCGCGTGTGCGGGGAGCACCTGTAGTCTGCGCTGATTGAGTTATCGGTGTAGGGATCATCCCCGCGTGCGCGGGGAGCACCGGGTCTTCCCGGTCACGACCGCGCCGCAAGCGGGATCATCCCCGCGTGTGCGGGGAGCACGGACGCAGGGGCAGAAGCGAAACGACCTCGTCGGGATCATCCCCGCGTGCGCGGGGAGCACCCGTCCGGCGGCGTCTTCGCCATCGACCTAGACGTGGATCATCCCCGCGTGCGCGGGGAGCACGTGTTCACGATGCGACCGCCGCGGTTCCGCACGGGATCATCCCCGCGTGCGCGGGGAGCACAAAGCGGAGACGATGGGGGTGAGCCCGGGTCTGGGATCATCCCCGCGTGCGCGGGGAGCACCTCTCCGCGTACGCGCGTATCTCCGCCGCCGTGGGATCATCCCCTCAAGCAGTCGGGCTCGCCGTCGAACCGGGGATCATCCCCGCGTGCGCGGGGAGCACGAGGAGCCGTATCCCATCGTCTCCGCCACGGCGGGATCATCCCCGCGTGCGCGGGGAGCACCATGATCGCGCGCTTCAGGCTGTCGTGCTGCCGGGATCATCCCCGCGTGCGCGGGGAGCACAAGGCCGTCGGCGGCGACGTGAGGGCGGCTGAGGGATCATCCCCGCGTGCGCGGGGAGCACCTCGTTCGGCATGTCTCGGTCGTTAGAGGTGTGGGATCATCCCCGCGTGCGCGGGGAGCACCCGGCCATCCATGCGCAGAAGCCGGGCATGTAGGGATCATCCCCGCGTGCGCGGGGAGCACTCGACGAAGCACTCGTATCGCGGAGCACCCCTGGGATCATCCCCGCGTGCGCGGGGAGCACTCGAAAACAACGTTATAGCCCACTACCAGCTTGGGATCATCCCCGCGTGTGCGGGGAGCACAGGATGATGGCGTTGTCGTCTTCGACCTTGTAGGGATCATCCCCGCGTGCGCGGGGAGCACGAGTACATCGAGAACGAGGAGCGGCAGGGGCTGGGATCATCCCCGCGTGCGCGGGGAGCACGGTGAGCGAGGACGGCGGCGAGACGTGGGAGCGGGATCATCCCCGCGTGCGCGGGGAGCACATCTAGCAGCGATTTAACGCGTTGCCCTACGTGGGATCATCCCCGCGTGCGCGGGGAGCACGCCATGATGGCCTCGGCCGAGAACGCCTGGTAGGGATCATCCCCGCGTGTGCGGGGAGCACAACTTCATATTGTTCAAGTGCCGTTTTCCTTGAGGATCATCCCCGCGTGTGCGGGGAGCACAAAGCACGAAAGAGCTCATGGGCGTCTGGATTGGGATCATCCCCGCGTGTGCGGGGAGCACTCGGCTTTATCTGGAATCAAATGCGATTGCTCGGGATCATCCCCGCGTGTGCGGGGAGCACTTTCCGGATCCATGCGTTCGATTCCGGTGACCGGGATCATCCCCGCGTGTGCGGGGAGCACTATATCGGAGGGCATGAATTCTTCCTGGCATGGGGATCATCCCCGCGTGTGCGGGGAGCACGTCTGCGAACTGCATGCGACCGACTGCTTATGGGGATCATCCCCGCGTGTGCGGGGAGCACCTCCTTATTGGCCATTTTCATCGCCCGCGTTAAGGATCATCCCCGCGTGTGCGGGGAGCACTTACGGTAGTAATCTTTCAACTCCATTTCGCTGGGATCATCCCCGCGTGTGCGGGGAGCACAATATACGCATCACGACGCGCGGCGGTCGTGTAGGATCATCCCCGCGTGTGCGGGGAGCACGCGTCGCGCTCGTCGATGACACGTGCCTTCATGGGATCATCCCCGCGTGTGCGGGGAGCACTGGAGGCACGGCAAGGTCGAGGTCGGCGTGAAGGGATCATCCCCGCGTGTGCGGGGAGCACCTTGCGCCCCATATCGCGCATACCCGTCTGGGAGGATCATCCCCGCGTGTGCGGGGAGCACGAGCTCCGGCACATCCCGGAGGAGGGCGCGCTGGGATCATCCCCGCGTGTGCGGGGAGCACGCGTGGTATTCGCGCAGTTTTCGCGTGATGGTGGGATCATCCCCGCGTGTGCGGGGAGCACTCACCGAGCGGCCAGTTTCCGCCGAGGATTAGGGGATCATCCCCGCGTGTGCGGGGAGCACGAGCGAGCAGATACGAGGAGGTCGCGCGATCGGGGATCATCCCCGCGTGTGCGGGGAGCACCTCTTGCCCAGGCTTTCACGCTCGTCAAGAAGGGGATCATCCCCGCGTGTGCGGGGAGCACGCGCTCCCAACTGTCGGGGCGCTCGTGGGTGAGGGATCATCCCCGCGTGTGCGGGGAGCACAAGGCGGAGATGATGGGCGCGAGCCCGGGGCTGGGATCATCCCCGCGTGTGCGGGGAGCACAGGGTGGCACCACCGGAGATGAGTCCTAGGATGGGATCATCCCCGCGTGTGCGGGGAGCACGACTTTGCGACTACACCCTCGTGATACTCGTAGGGATCATCCCCGCGTGTGCGGGGAGCACCATTCGTAATACTTACGCCACTCACGGAGGTAGGGATCATCCCCGCGTGTGCGGGGAGCACTTTCGCTTCACGTCTGCATCTCACCTCAACCGGGGATCATCCCCGCGTGTGCGGGGAGCACAAACTGATGAAACGCGCTTAAACTGCTACACTGGGATCATCCCCGCGTGTGCGGGGAGCACGAGATTGATTCAGAAGAGCTTACCGAAGCGGCGGGATCATCCCCGCGTGTGCGGGGAGCACCTGCAGGTGACGGCCTGGGGACTGGAGCCCTTGGGATCATCCCCGCGTGTGCGGGGAGCACGCCTGCGCGTCGCTGGAACGGCTCGCCGAGCAGGGATCATCCCCGCGTGTGCGGGGAGCACTTACCGTGCCTCTCGCTGCGGCAGCTGCCGGAGGGATCATCCCCGCGTGTGCGGGGAGCACGCCATGAGCGGCTGCTCGATGGCGTCGGCGAGGGGATCATCCCCGCGTGTGCGGGGAGCACTGCGTGACGTCGGTGACGACGCGAGAGCGCCAGGGATCATCCCCGCGTGTGCGGGGAGCACGCCATGAGCGGCTGCTCGATGGCGTCGGCGAGGGGATCATCCCCGCGTGTGCGGGGAGCACTACGCCGTCATGGTGACGGTCGCCTGCGTCGCGGGATCATCCCCGCGTGTGCGGGGAGCACCCCCGGTTCACGGTGAAGCTCACCGTGCCCATGGGATCATCCCCGCGTGTGCGGGGAGCACTGCGCCTGCGACTGCTCGCTGCCGTCCGGGTGGGGATCATCCCCGCGTGTGCGGGGAGCACCCGGGCAGATAACCGCCCAGCAGGCGGCGCAGGGGATCATCCCCGCGTGTGCGGGGAGCACACGCTACCCGACTCCTTCAGCTCCGTGTCGAGGGGATCATCCCCGCGTGTGCGGGGAGCACACGGCGAGCTTGGAGCCGGATGCGTCCGCCTCGGGATCATCCCCGCGTGTGCGGGGAGCACATGGGGCTCACCGGAGCCGACGCGAGCGCCGGGGGATCATCCCCGCGTGTGCGGGGAGCACGACATCGCCGACGCGGACGACCTCGTGTGGGAGGGATCATCCCCGCGTGTGCGGGGAGCACCAGGGCGCGGCTACGGCGGCGGTGGCCGATGTGGGATCATCCCCGCGTGTGCGGGGAGCACTACTACATATCCACTGACCGGGCTCTGGTCGGGGGATCATCCCCGCGTGTGCGGGGAGCACGCGGAGTCGAACCCGGCGCGGGCGAGCAGGTCGGGATCATCCCCGCGTGTGCGGGGAGCACCCGAACGACGCGACCTACGTCGGCGTCTTCGAGGGATCATCCCCGCGTGTGCGGGGAGCACGCGTAGCTCGTCGGCTCGACGCCGAGGTACCGGGGATCATCCCCGCGTGTGCGGGGAGCACTCGCGCGTGCCGTCGGCGTAGGAGCCTAGGGTGGGATCATCCCCGCGTGTGCGGGGAGCACCAGGGAACGTCTGCGCGCCGCCAGCCGCTCGTGGGATCATCCCCGCGTGTGCGGGGAGCACGAACACCGCATCGAAGAGCGAGCGCACGAACGGGGATCATCCCCGCGTGTGCGGGGAGCACACTTCGATACCTGCTAACATCGCGGGGCGCCTCAGTATTCCGCTTCATTATATCGAGCGAAGTTTGGGTCAACCGCGATACTTACGCGCCCTCCGATACTTCGAAGCGCTGCTCCAACCCGATGGCAAAGACCCCATCAGCGTCGCATCATCGGTGCCGGCGGGACGTTTGATGAGTCTCACCCCATCGCAATCCACCGGTTTCCAGTCGGGTTGGAACACCTCGAACTCAAGGTGCTGCTCATTACGTGCGCTATAAACCATGATCGCTCTGCCAGATTTCATGAGGGAGCACACACGGAGCCAAAGCCGCGTCCGCACCCGCGCGGACAGCCTCCCTACAAACACCCCGGGAGCAATCTCAAGCAACCATCGAGTCAAATCACCGCGCACGCCCGTCGGACAGGCAGTCAGCACCATCACGACCATCACGCATCACCCTCCGCAGCGTCTGCATATAGCGTGCCCGCCGCAACCTCGCCGAGCTTCTCGTCCCACAACCACAGCTCGTCAGATTCATCGGCATCAGCTTCCCCATCCTCTTCCATGAGCAAATGGGTGATATCAGATACCATGCGCTTCATGATGGAAAGGTCATACAGGGCGTCCCGCATATTCTTTCGCGTCGCCGCACCGATATCATCAGGCTTCGCAGCCGTCGTGCGAAATGCCACGGGAATCGAAAGCTCGGCCTTATATAGGTCTGCGATGTCGTATACAAACGAGCGCTCATGACCCGTATGAACGAATCCCAAACCGGGAGAGCAGCCCAGCGCGACGATGACCGCATGGGTGATTCCATATAAGCATGCGTGGGCGGCAGAAAGCGCCTTGTTGATCTCCGAGCCGGTATCGTAATCGTCGGGATCGAAGTCGCGCCGCTTCCACTCGACACCCGTCTCCTTTGACCAGTGCCCGTACACCTTGCGCACACGCGCTCCTTCGCGGCCGCGTAGCTGCTGCATAGCGAGAGAGCTCACGTCCTCGTCTGGGAAGCGCATCTGATACATCCGTCGCGCGACGGCCAAGCGCGTCCTCGTATTCGAAACAAGACGGGCCTGGCGCACGAGCAGGCGACTCGAATGGGTGAGCGGGCGTCCCGATGCATACATCCTCACACCGCGTTCGCCCACCCATACCACGCTCGCGCCATTCTCCCCTATCGTCGCCATAGCCTTATGAGAGATGGTAGTGCCCGGGCCCAGCATCAATACGCCGAGCGTGGCAACCGGGACGCGTATCGTTCCCTCATCGTCGGTGATGGCGATAGCGTTCTCCGCTTGGTTTACCACGCAGTGCTCGAAATACAGAAACGAAATGCGCTCGTCCGCGCGAACGAGGTCCGCCAGAACGGGAGGGACGGTGGACGGGGTCGCACCGCCCCCTGCGGCAGCGTCACTCAAGCGCGTGTCGTCGGTTCCGTCATGCATGGCAGGATTCCCCCGCGGGCGCGATCGTCATGAGACCGCACCCGAAGCCGCGCGCACGCCCCAGGCCGAACCCGAGCACATGCCGGAACGCCTCGGCATCGGTCACCTCGAGCACGCCATCGAACTGGGCGGTCGTAAGCGTGACCACGCCTTCCTTCCGCTTGAACACCTCGCGTTTCCGATGCGACACGACAAGCCGATCAAAGCCCTCTTCCGTTTGCGCGATGCGGAACCCATGGGCTTCGGCACGGTCGAGCAGCCAGGATCGCTGCTGGGCCTCGGTCACATGGCCTTGGATCGTTCCGACGACGCCTTCGCGGGCGCGCGTCCCCTTATCGACGAACACCTTGCGCGCCGGATTCGCCTTGAGCCTGAACTGCCAAAGCTGCCCGGAGGCGATGCGCTCGAGCACGGGAGCGTACGCCTTGGTAACCCATGAGGGGCTCCCCGGCATCCCCGCCTGCTCGCAGATATGCGTGAGGTCGGGACGGTCCGGGCTCAGCACATAGAGCCACGCCTCGTCCACGGCGCCGGGCACCTCATCCAAGCGCCAGAGGATCCTTCCCCGATCCGTCGTCCGTGCAGCTTCGGGCGGAAAGGCCCGCTCGACCGCGGCATGAATCCGATACGGCGAGCTTGCGAACGCGATGGCATCCATGCGCGATAGGCTCAAGGTAACTCGTGATAGGTACATGGTTCACCTCATTCCATCCATCCCAGCGGATCGTGCTCGGGTACCGGCACGCCACCTCGAGAGCGGGGCGCATCCTCGATAGGCTCCCCGGCATCGGATGCATCCGCATCCGGATTGGGCACCCGCAAGCGGACGACCGGCCGGCACGCATAACGCCGTCCAGAAGCGCTAAAGGTCAGCGGATAGTCCGCCCAGCTCTCACAGAGCTCGCCATCGCGCGCATCCGCAACCACCTCAAGCGAGGCCACACCGGAATGGCGCGCTTTATAGTGCTCGGAAGCCGCCCAAGGTGCCACCGAGAGCACTGCGCGCACGTCATCGGCATCGGAATCGATACCCAGGCACAGCGGCATATCAGCCGGACACGATCGCCTTCCCAGGTATAGGGGGCGACGAGGCAGCCTGAGCGCGGCTTCGATGCGTCGCAGCAGCTCATCCGATCCTCCCAGCGCCGCCAGGAAGCATGCATCCGCTAGGTAGTAGCGATTGGACAGCGGCATGGGCTTGCCCTGCAAAGGCCGCTCCGTTTGGAAATCGCGCATGAGCTGTCCGGGCTGCTCGACGCGGACGGCCAATTCAAGCTGCGCCAAATCATCGACCGGGTCTTCACGCGTCCGGCCGAGCGCGGAGGCGATCAACCCGACGATGCCGCTCTTCGTGGGCTCACGCCTCGTCGTCCTGCGCGCGAAGCGCGAGGAGTCGCCCCACGATTGCATAGGGCCGGCAAGGCGGAGCAGAAGCACCGACATGATCACTCCTTCGGCGCGAGCGCGGCGCCGACGGCTGCGCGCACTGCGTCCATGAGGGCATCGAAGGACACGCCCGCTCCGAAATAATCCAAGCTCGCAGGATCGATGCCGTAGGAAACATGCCAGCTCTGTGCCGCCGGCCGAGCATAGGCCGCCTCAACATCGCGGGCGCACGAGGCGAGGCGATCAGCTGCGATCTGCGTGATGGACCGGTCGCGCTCGGCATACACGGGACACTCGAAAGCAGAGGCGAGGTTGATCGGCTGGTCCTCGCGCAAGGAGACGGCAACCGCATTCGGCAGGGTGCGATTCGCAAACGTGTTTTGCTTGCCCGAAGGCATCGAGGTGACGAACGCCTCGACGAATGCAGCCACGCCGGCCGCTGCGGCCTCGGCGCTCTCGAGCTGCTCCGCAAGCGCATCGATGTTCACGGTCGCATACCGGTAAAGGGTCGAGGAATTGAAGCTCACCGTGCCCAGCATCCCCGCGCCTGCGTTGTCATCGGAAGCGCAATCGTCCACGGCTGTGAAGTAGTCGTACTCCTGCGAGATCTCGTTGACCGAGATGGCATGGGCAACCTGCGCGCACGCATCGACGTTAAGGTCCGTGGCGTCGGCGAGCATACGGCCGAACAGCGCGATGTCCACCGCCTGGATCCCCTTGAACACCTGCTGGACGGCCTTCTTCGCCTTCGCGTCGACCTTCTTGGGGTCAACGCCCTCATCCGCCCAGGCAATCGCGATGTCGGCAAGGTCATCGAGCTCGCGGTTAGCGATGAACACCAGGTAGCTCGTCGCCAGCGTTCCTTCATCGGTGCCCTTGCGGTCGGTCTCGGTAGATTTGATACCCGTGGCATCCAGCACCGCCCGGGCGAAATCCTCCGCTCGATCCGCAAGGTCCTCGCGCTTGGCGGCGATGCGCTCGGCTATAAGCGGAACGACGAACTTGGTGCGGACGCCGAGCTGGCCTTCGGGCAAGAGACTCGGGAACATCTCGCGCATGGCACGCTTCCAAGCCTGGCTCGAGACGCGTGCGCGCAGCGCACCGCCGTACACGGCGGTCTTGGGGCTCCCGGTATCGTCGCGGTTGATGTTGCTGGGCGGAACGCTCTCCAACGCATAGATATCAAGATACATGAAGTACCTCCTAGTTCTGGTTGTTTTCGGATGTGCCGGCCATTGAATCCGCAGGGGCATCGTCGGGTTCTGCGGTGAAATAATCCTTCGACCAGCGCATGAACACGTCGCTGCGGGCGCTTGGGATTTGCAGGAGATACAGGTCGCACGCGAGAAGGAAGTAGTCGACCTGAACGGCTTTATCCCGCATGAGCATGATGAGGGCGCGCATGTGATGCTCGATGCCGTCGAGGTCGCGAGCGCTCTCGATAGCAGCCATCCGACGGCGCACTCCCTTCGCTTTCTCCCTGTCGTATTCAATGCGCCGGCAAGACCAACCAAAAGAACGCCGCCGCTTGCGGGATGCTCCGGGAGCTTCCGTCATTGCCATCGGAACGGTCCGGGACTGCTGATGGTAGGCATAGAGTCGCAGGGACGCCGCGATTGCCCCGAGCGCCCTGGCCTCATCCACCCCGGATAGCCCGAGGTCGCAGATGCCTTCGAACAAATCCTCTCCTACAGAGATCCAAGATGCGCCCCCGGGCATTCCAAGGCGACGCAGGCGCGCGAGCGTAGCGCGAGCCTGCGCGGCACCGGCTCCCTTATTCACATACGCGCGTTGAAGGTTGACGATCTTTCTCTGCACGAACAGCGCTACCTTGTTCGCGCGTTCATAGAGCGATGACATATCCGCCCTCCTTTCTCATGCAAGTGCCTGCGCAAGGTCGCGCTCGAACCACATCAGTGCCCTGCCTGCAGACACCTCATCGCGCTCTGCAAAGTACGAGATATGACGGCGGGAAACGTATGCCTGAGCAAGTTTTCTCAGAATCCCGCGTGCCTCTGCGCGCCACGCCTCGCAATATGCCGCGACATCGCGATCGGGGAAATCCGCGATGCGTCGACGGTACAACGCGTCCAAAGCGTCGTAGGCGCGTTCCCTCATATCGTCTTTGGTTGCCTGGGCGGCGGCGTCTGAGAACGTCTCGTAACGACGCCTGTCGCCCTGGGTGCGTTCGATGTTCTGGGCAAATTTCACGAAGGCGCCGACGGCGATGTCGGTCTGACGAATCAACTCGAGCATGTTGGTCAATGCCTCGGAATCCTTGCGCATGAGCGTCGCGCGCAGGTCGACCGTATCGGTCATGGCGTCGTCGACGACGCTGCTTTGCGTGCCGTATTTGACCCCCTGGCACACGATGCGGAGCTTGAACCGCCAATCATCCGCATGTTGAACGTCCTGCACCTCCCCCATCCAGCGGATGACCCCGGGGCGTAGTCGCTCCTCCTCCGCAACCGCCAACAAGCTCGGCAGGTTGCGCCACAGCGCGCGAGCGGTATCGAGGGCAGCAGGCATGAGCGGAACGGTTGCCGTACCGAGTTTTTTCTGCTGCTGCTTGCTTTCCCGCCAGCCCGTCATCATCTCGAAGCGCTGCTTGTTCGCGGGAACCAGCACGTCACCGTAGCTGATGATGACGCCGCGAACGAATGCCCCGCTCTCGTCTGGCACGAGACGGATTCTGCGACTCTGCCAGGTAAGCAGGTCGATGGGGCCGGTCGGCTCGCGTTGGCATGTATCGGGTGACGGAACCTCACGCTCCCAGGGAGCGAAGTCATCGCTCGCAGTGACGGACACGTTGCTCAGAAACAGCACCCAGTTAAGCACAAGCGTTTCGAAAAGGCTTTTTCCCTCTAGGTAGACGCCGCCCAACGCACCGCACCAGCCCGTGCCCAAAGCGCCCTTGGGGGCATAGGCCTTGCCGCTCTTGGCCGACGTATTGCCCTCGACAGGTGTCTTGATCCCTGCTTTATCGAGCGCCTGAGCCACCACGAGATACCGCGCCGCAAGATCAAACGGAAGGGCATCGAGGTGCTCGGCGCTCCGCATGGAGAATAGGAACTTCTCCGGCTTGGGAACATCGATCATGCATTCGCTCACGGGGTCGCATTCCTTTTTGCCACCCATATAGACAAGGTGGGGAACCTGGTAGAACGGATGCTCGTCATCGAACAGGTCGAACTCATGGGGAAAGTCGACGAGGTACCCATCTATGCGATCTGCCGGAAACGCGCCGCCCTCCCACAACTCTCGCCAGATGCGCCGCTTCTCTTCCTCCCCCATGTGTTCAGGAATCTCGTAGATGCAGTAGACGAGCGCGAGCAGCAGACGGAGAAGCGCTATGTTCTCCCCCGGGATCTCTCCCGAGATACGCCGGATGCGATGCGCTTCGCACAGGGCGTTTCGTATCGATACGGTCGCCTGGGTACCGTCTATGCGTTCGACGGGAATCCATGGCTCGGTTCGTAGGTCGTACTTCGTAGTTATCTGATCCATTCGTTCCTCCTTTCCATACTGACCATAGCTTCATGTTTCGAAACCCCCACATACGTGGGGAACAGCCTTGAGATCTTCTCCTTTCAAGGTCCAACTCGCCGGATGGCGAACACACGCCTGCGGGGCAATTCCGTGATGAACTGAAATTGCATCCGCGGTGCGATTCTAGAATAGAACGATTTTTTAAACTGAAAAGAGAAATAGATAAATCATCGGTGAGCGGTCGATAATCCTTCCTCTCTGGTGTATCTCAACCGCTGATCGAGCAGCGTTGCCTCGAACGCACCCGGCTCGTCATCACGCTCATCCAGAGCCAATACCAGGCGACCCGCGAGTACGGGAACCTCCTGCCAGGCTGCGACCCACCGCTCGCAACCGTCTTCCAGCTCTTCGATGAGCTGATCGAGCTGCTGAGGACGACAGAGCGAGAGCGGCAGCCGCACCGCGCACTGTGCCAGCACGAACGCAAGCGGCCAGTCGGGCTCGTACATCGTGGGCAGCTCCTCGCCACGTGCAACCCCGCTGCGCTCGTCGCCAATCCACGGAAGCAGGCTCACGCCAGCACCCTCACGGCGCACGAGCAGCACCTCGACGGTCTCCTGGGTATCACGAACCGCGCGCTGTCCGACATCCTCGTTCAGCCGATCTTTGGATCCATCCTCGATCGCACGTGCGAAGAGGCTTGTGAGGGTCTTGCCATCGCGGATGAGCTGCTTGGCCGAAGGTAGCAGGTAGATCTCGGCGCGCAGCTTCTTATCCTCGATCATGCGTTGACGTTGGGCGCACGCCTCCTCGTATCGAAGTTGCCAGCTCAGGGGAATCATCGCTGCTACCTTTGGGGAGTAGGCTGTGTGCACCAGCCGCGCGATATCGCCCGGTAGAGAAATCTCTGCCGCTGCTGCCCGGTCGCACAGGTGCATCAACGCCAGTGTTTCCATAAGAGAGGCAGCGTCGTATACGCGCGTGATGCCGGTAGCGAACGCCGGACCCTCCTCGCCTGCGCGCTCGACACCGCGAATGAAACACTGCGCGTGCCGCAAGCGAGCGGGCCGGTCACACTCCCCGGAACCGCGGGCATGCCGGTGAACCCTGCCCAGGCGCTGCAGCAGGAGATCGACGGGGGCGACGTCGGTAACGAGCAGATCGAAATCGATATCGAGCGACTGCTCGAGCACCTGCGTGCCCACCACGATCAGGCGCTTGGGGCGCCGACCGTTGGCGCGTGTCGCATCCGGTCCGAGCATGCTGCGGAGGCGGCTCTCGTTCTCCATCCGGTCGAGATCCATGAAGCGTGCATGGGTGAGCACGACCTCATCCACCCCAAAGCGCTCCTTCACGGCTCGGTACACAGCTTGAGCACGGGTAACGGTATCGCACACAACGCCCGCCACGCCGCCATCGCCGAGTTCTCGTTCAAGCAGCGAGGTGAGCTCTTCGATGTCGTCGGAAAGCAGCGCGACGTCCACCACCGTTTCCCGGGATGAAGGCGAGCAGGCGCGCTGCTCCACCCGCGACGCAGACGCAATCGTGAGAAGCGGGTAGGAATCGTCCCCGGTATGTACAGAAGACACAGGCGCCGCCGATGCCAAGCGCTTTTCACGAGCGCGCGCAGCACGGGAACGCCCTCCACGGGGCAACGAGGCAAGCAGGCTGGCACCGTCCGCAGAAGATGCGAGCGGCACCCGCCGCGCTTCACGGCCATTGCGATACGCTGCAACGAGATCATCGCGCACATGGGGCGGCAGCGTTGCCGAAAGCAGGATGACCGGACAGCCCCATGCGCCGAGCCACTCGAGGACGCGCTGTAGATATTGCTGCATGTAGCTGTCGTATGCGTGGCACTCATCTATAACGACCACCTTGCTCGCCAGGGCGAGGTGCCTCATGGCAAGATGACGCATTTCAAGCGCGCCCATGAGCACCTGGTCGATGGTGCAGACCACGAAGTTCGCCAGCATGCCTTTCTTGCGTCCCTGCATCCAATCGGACACGATGACGAGCCCGTCGCCCGCGGGGCTGTCCTCCGCGGTCAAACACGTGGAGCTCGGTATGTGGCGCATGCGAGAGAAGCGCACGATCCCCTGATACTCCTCATTGAGCCGCGCCTTACCGTGCGCAAGATAGATGCTGGTGGGATCATGCGTCGGCATGCGCTCCAGCCAACGATGGACACGGCCGAACATGGCATCCGTCGTCGCCATGGTGGGAAGTGCCACACATACCCCGCCGCACCCGAAGCGCGCTCCCATGATCTCCGCCGCAGCGAGCGCCGCCTCGGTCTTCCCTTCGCCCATGGGCGCCTCGATCACCAAAAGAGATGGTTCCTCCATCTGCTCGGCAATCTCCATCGCTGCTCGCTGAATGGAGCGCGGATCCGCACCATCCGGCAAACCGAACCGGGTGCGGAACCATTCGTCAGACGCCTTCGGCTGTTCGCCGCCCCAGCTTGGCGAAAGGCACAGTGACCGCCAAGCATGTTCGGCGCGCATTTCGAGTGCCGCATCATCCCAGGCCGCCGGGGCGCCAGCCCGCGCGCCCCCGCTCGAAAGCGATGGGATGAGGGGGAACAGATCCTGGTTGCTCGCTATCCAATCCGCCATGATGACAAGCCCGCATGCCACCGACTCCGTTGGGACGTCCCATGAAAACGTCTTGAGCGCTAAAGCATCCGCTGCGGTGACGCGAGCCATGCTGAGAGCATAATCGAGCAGCTCGGACTGGACGGAACGCCATGCTTGCCCAGATGCGTCGGGTGTATTGCCCATCGCCCGCGTATCGTCAAACGCCTCTCCGACACGCCGTCGCTCAGGCACGTTCCCGTGGTGCGCCCCCACAATCGAGCCCAGGGCATCCGCCGGCTCAAACGGCCAAGCAAACACAGTCTCGAGGTAACGGTCGACGAGCACCTGACCGGCGATGGGGTGGGTGGGTCGACGTGCCGATGATAGGGTTGGGTCGATATAGAGTCCCGCCTTTTCCGGCCTCCACGAGAGGCTCAGGAGCTCCCCATCGTTGCTACGTCCGCAAGGTTTCGCCTGGAAGATAGGGGTCGCCTTCCCGATGTCATGTGCACCAGCAAGAAAGACGAGGCACTTGCGGGCAAGCTCCTCGTTACCGCCGCACCGACGCGCAAAGAGGCTCCGGGCGCTCTTCGACAACCAACCATCCCACAGCCGTGCCATGGTACGCGCTGCATCGCTGGCATGTATGAAGAGCGGCAGCCACGCTTCCTCTTCGTCGGGCGCTGCCTTCGCCCAAAGCGAGTGCGCCCGCCTTGAGAGTTTCGCGACCGCATCCATGGGCTTATCCTTTCCCTGCCATGAAGAAGACATCGCGCTACCTCCGCTTCGCAAATCGCTCGACGATGTTGAGATACGAGCAGGCAGAAGATGAAACCGGCGATCCGCCGCCGCGCTCCAGCATTGACCAGAAACACCACAACGTTGCCTGCGCATCTTCCAGCGCGTCGTGGGCGCGGCCATGGAAGCTGTAATAACGCGCGCAGTATTCGAGGGAGACCCATGCATATCTCCGTCGAACCGGATCCCAACGACCAGCCACGGGAGCGAACTCCCTCATGACATCGAACGTGGGGACAGACTCGTGCAAGATTCCTGCAGCACGCAGAAAGGCGAGGTCGAAGCTGACGTTATATCCGACAACGAGGCGCGCACCCGCAAAATAAGATTGAAGCTTTCGAGCAAAATGCGTCAGAGGCGGGCAACCTGCTACGGTAGCCGGGGTGATGCCATGAACTCTCTGCGCGGCAGGCCAGTCCACATGCCGTTCAGGCCGTATGTAATGGGATGCCAGAACCTCTCCGTCTCCCCGGATGATCCCGATTTGCACGATCTCATCGTGTGAAGGATCGACCCCGGTGGTCTCGACATCGACGCAGAGGATCTTTTCCGGCGGCATCGTACGTAGGCTTGAGATATCCCCTGATTCGTACCATCGCGCCATCGTCTCTCCTCCCGTGTACCCCTGACAGTGCAACCATACCAGTGGGTGCGGACAAAAAGCGACCGGGAATGCTTTTGCGGGAATTTGTCTGCTGAGCAACGGGTTCGTCAAATCCGCGCTGTGGCGCAAGCAGTTCGCAGCAGATGGATTCACCCGACACGCACTCTTTTCGGTGCACAGAGAAGGTGAACAGGTCTCCCATCAGATGCAATGGGAGACCTTGTCACGGTCTTATACATTCTGAGATGCGAGCTTGCCCATCGCCGATCGGTCGGCGGTGAAAATGACACGAATCTTCATTGTACGGAGTGCTTAAGTAGCGGATTCCGCGCGATGATTTACTCCCACTCGATCGTCGCGGGGGGCTTCGACGTTATGTCGTACGCCACGCGGTTCACACCGGGAACCTCCGCCACGATGCGGCCGGAGATGCGCGCCAGCACATCGTACGGCAGCTTCGCCCAGTCGGCGGTCATCGCGTCGCTCGACTCGACGGCGCGCAGGATCACCGGACGCGCGTACGTGCGCTCGTCGCCCATCACGCCCACGCTCTTGATATCCGGCAGCACGGCGAAGTACTGCCAGCAGCTGTGCTCGCTGTTCCGCTCGCCGGTCGCCTCGAACAGGCGCTGGTTGTACGCGTCCAGCTCCTCGCGCACGATCGCGTCGGCGTTCTTCAGGATCTCAAGCTTCTCCGGGCTCACCGCGCCGATGATGCGAATCGCCAGACCCGGGCCCGGGAACGGCTGGCGGTACACGATGTGCTCCGGCAGCCCGAGCGCCAGACCCAGCTCGCGCACCTCGTCCTTGAAGAAGTGGTCGAGCGGCTCGATGAGGTCGAAGTGCACGCCCTCGGGGAACGGGATCAGGTTGTGGTGGCTCTTGATGGTCGACGCCTTGCCGCCCGTCTTGCGCGCGCCGCTCTCGATGATGTCGGGGTAGATCGTGCCCTGCGCCAGGTACTTCACCGGACGGCCGTCGCGCTCGAGCTCCTGCGCGACCGCAAAGAACTCCTTCCAGAACTGCGTGCCGATGATCCGGCGCTTCTCCTCCGGCTCGGTCACGCCGTCGAGCAGCGCGGCATAGCGCTCCTCGGCATGCACGTGCACGAAGTCGACGTCGAACTGCTTGGTGAAGACCTCCTCGACCTGCTCCGGCTCGCCTTTGCGCAGCAGGCCGTGGTTGATGAACACGCAGGTCATCTGCCGCCCGATCGCGCGCGCCCCAAGCGCCGCGACCACGCTCGAATCCACGCCGCCCGAAAGCGCCAGGATCACGCGGTCCTCGCCCACGCGCTCGCGGATCTGCGCGGTCATGGACTCCACGAGGTTGTCCATCGTCCAATCGGGCTCGAGCCCGCAGATGTCGAAGAGGAAGTTCGAGAGGATCTGCTGGCCGTACTCCGTGTGGCGCACCTCGGGATGGAACTGCGTGGAGTAGAGCTTGCGCTCCGGGCACTCCATGCTCGCCACGGGGCAGACCTCGGTGCGCGACGTCACGGTGAAGCCCTCGGGCACGCGGCTCACCGCATCGCGATGGCTCATCCACACCGTCTGCGTGAGCGGCGTGGCGTTGAACAGCGCACTCTCACGTTCGCGCTCGATGGTCGCCGGGCCGTACTCGCCCACCTCGGAGTGAGCCACCTCGCCGCCGAGCGTCACGGCCATGATCTGGTGACCGTAGCAGAAGCCCAGCACGGGGATGCCGAGCTCGAGGACGCCGGGATCGATGGACGGCGCGTCCTCCGCATATACCGACGCCGGGCCGCCGGACAGAATGATCGCCGAGGGCTCGAGCGCGCGCACCTCGTCCGCGGTGATGTCGCACGGGACGATCTCCGAGTAGACGTGCAGGTCACGCACGCGGCGGGCGATGAGCTGGCCGTATTGTGCACCGAAATCGAATACGAGAACCTTCTGCGGCATGGAGCTCCCTCTCTCGTGTACCGGGCAAGCGCTGCGCGGCGCGCCCCGCAAGGCGCCTGCGCGCGGTCGAAACCCACCCCCAGCATCCGTTTTCATCGTTGACCATGATACACACGGATGCGCCCCCGCGTCGCGCGCGCGGGACATTCCCCATAAAGTCCGGCAAGGGGCGTTTTTCGCGCCGCGCGAACACTTTTTCGATGCGCGCAGACAAAAGTGGTGGAGAAATTCAGATATGCACGATTGGAAGCCCCTGAACGGCGGTCATTGAGCGATTGGTACCGCAAAACCAGGCGAGCTTCCCACGTTTTCCCAGGATTCGCTGCGCGACCCAAGTCGTTACACCCGCCATCCGCGGCCGGCATCGTGCATATCTGAATTTTTCCACCACTATCGGGCGAAATCCGATGCAAAACCGCTCCGTCGGGGGACGCGACGCCACCGCGTCCCGCCCGTCAGGCATGAAAAAAGGGCGAGACCCGGAACAGGTCTCGCCCTTCGGCGTCAAGCGCAAGCTCGCAGGCGCGTGGCCTGCAGCGAACTACTTGAGGGAGACGGCAGCGCCGGCCTCCTCGAGCTTCGCCTTGGCGGCCTCGGCGTCCTCCTTCTTGGCACCCTCGAGAATGGGGGTCGGAGCAGCCTCGACCTTGGCCTTGGCGTCCTTGAGGCCGAGGTCGGTGAGCTCACGGACAACCTTGATGACGGCGATCTTGTTGTCGCCGAAGCCCTCGAGCACGACGTCGAACTCAGACTTCTCCTCCTCGGCGGGAGCAGCGCCAGCGGCGGGGCCGGCCACGACGGCGGCGGGGGCGGCGGCGGAGACGCCGAAGGTGTCCTCGATCATCTTGACGAGCTCGGAAGCCTCGAGCAGGGTCATTTCCTTAAGAGCCTCAATGATCTCTTCGTTGGTAAGCTTAGCCATGGTAAGCAATCCTTTCGGTTGCCGTGCCGGTGGGCACGGTAATGAACGTATCAGGCGGCACGCGAGCGCGCCGGGGTGCGCGGCAGAACCGCGCGCGCTGCGCTACGCAGCCTTCTGCTCCGAGATCTGCTGGACGGTACGGGCGAGACCGCTCGAAACGCCGTTGACGCAGACCGCGATATCGCGGGCGAAGCCGTTGATGAGGCCAGCGATCTGACCAAGGAGCTGATCCTTCGTGGGCAGATCGGCGATAGCGTTGACCTCTTCGGCCGAAACCGCCTTGCCCTCGGAGATACCGCCCTTGATCTCGAGGACGCCCTTGGACTTCGTAGCGAACTCCTTGAGCGCCTTCGCGGGCTCCACCGGATCCTGCGAATAGAACACATAGGCGAGCGGGCCGACGAGGATCTCGTCGATCTCCGGCTGCTCCTGGTTCTTAAGCGCAAGACGGGTGAGGTTGTTCTTATAGACCTTCATCTCGGCGCCGACCTCGCGAAGCTGGTGACGCAGCTCCTGCGCCTGCTTCACGGTAAGGCCGTTGTAGCCGACGACGAACACGCCGTTGCTATCTGCGATGTGAGACTCGATCTCGGCAACCTTGTCGATCTTGTACTGCTGTGGCATCTGGTACACCTCCTCGTTGCTTTTCCCAGGCACGACCCGCTTTAAGACCTGCGGGGATGTCTTGGAAAAGAAAACCCCCGCGCTGCTTCGAGCGACGGGGGCGAGAAGACATGAGAGCTATCTGCTCACCACCTCGGCTGGCGGGTTTCCCCATTGAGCCTTGGGCGCGTCTTGCGGCGAGCCCGTGGCACCGGCTGTCTCTGGCAGCGGATTCGTGCGTGAACCAGCGACTAGTATGCCGCGTGACGGTCGGGGCGTCAAGCGCGCACGAAAGCTCCACGTCAAATTACCCCGGGGGTATTTTTACCGCGTATGTAAAATAACCCCTGGGGTAAATTTGCAACGTTGCAGTCATCTGAAAGGAACAGCCGTGGCCTCCCCCTCCTCGCATGGCACACCGTCCGTCACGCACCGCGCGCTCCACTACTTCTGGGGCGTCACGTGCATCCAGCTACCCATGTTCGCGCTCGATGTCGCCGCGACCCTGGGCTATGTGTTCTTCCTCACCTTCGCCAACCCGCTCATCGTCGGCGCGATCGTCGACCGCGTGGGCGCGGGCGGGGTCGCCGCGGAGGACGTGTTGCCCGTGTTTGGCCCCTACATCGCGGCCCTCGTCGCCGTGAACATCGCCGGCCAGGTCTGCAGCAAGCTGCAGGACTACGCCTGCGCGAAGCTCGAGATCCGCGCCGGCTACGAGCTCGGGCGCCTGGCCTTCGACACGCTCTCGAACCAGTCGATGACCTTCCACACCAACCGCTTCGGCGGCGCGCTCGTGAGCTCCACGCAGAAGTTCATCTCCGCCTACAGCCTGCTCATGGACAACTTCACCTACTCGGCGCTGCCCACCGCCTCGACCGCCGTGCTCACCATATGCATGCTCGCGCCGCTCGCCCCCGCCTTCGTGGCCGTCCTCGTCGTGGTGCTCGCCGCCTACGTCGCCATCGTCTTCAAGCTCTACCGCAAGATCCTGCCCATCAACGCGGCGGCGAGCGCGGCGCAGAACCGCCTCTCGGGCGAGCTTTCGGATTCCATCACGAACATCCTCGCCGTGAAGACCGCCGGTCGCGAGGCCTACGAGCAGGGGCTCTTCGAGCAGGCGAACCAGGAGGTGCGCGCGGCGGACAGCAAGCGCATGCGCCGCACGGTGAAGACCGGCGCCGTGACGAGCTCGCTCATCGTGTGCATGATGGGGCTCGCGGCGGTGTTCATCGCCGGCGGCAACGCGTGGTTCGGCATCTCCGCCGGCACGCTCGTCATGATGTTCACCTACACCAATTCGCTCACCGGCCGCTTCAACATGCTCTCCCAGATGTTCCAGCAGATCAACCGCTCCTTCGGCGAGGCGCACGACCTCACCGTCGCGCTCGACGAGCCGCGCCTGGTGGCCGACGACCCCGACGCCCCCGCGCTTGAGGTGCCCGCGGGCGCGATCGACTTCGTGGACGTCGATTTCCACTACGCGGACGCGAGCGCCCAGGACGCGGTGTTCCGCGATTTCAACCTGCACATCCCCGCCGGCCAGCGCGTGGGCCTCGTCGGGCGCTCCGGCAGCGGCAAGACGACGCTCACCACCCTCTTGCTGCGCCTCGCGGACCTCACGGGCGGCAGCATCCTCATCGACGGGCAGGACATCGCCCACGTGAGCCAGGTGAGCCTGCGCCAGCACATCGCGTACGTGCCGCAGGAGCCACTCCTTTTCCACCGCACGGTGCGCGAGAACATCGCCTACGGCCGGCCGGACGCCACCGAAGACGAGATCCTGCGCGCCGCGCGCGAGGCCAACGCGCTCGAGTTCATCGAGCGGCTGCCTCGCGGCCTCGATACGCAGGTGGGCGAGCGCGGCGTGAAGCTCTCCGGCGGGCAGCGCCAGCGCATCGCCATCGCGCGCGCCATCCTCATGGACGCGCCGATCCTCGTGCTCGACGAGGCCACGAGCGCGCTCGACTCCGAGAGCGAGAAGCTCATCCAGGACGCGCTCGAGAACCTCATGCGCGGCCGCACGTCGCTCGTCATCGCGCACCGGCTCTCGACCGTGGCGGCGCTCGACCGCATCGTGGTCATCCGCGACGGCGAGATCGTCGAGGACGGCCGCCACGCGGACCTCGTGGACGCCGGGGGCGAGTACGCGCAGCTGTGGAGCCGGCAGTCCGGCGCGTTTTTGGGCAACGAGTAGCCGAGCACGGGCGGGGTGGACGAACGTCGCGGCGGGCGGGCTCGCCGGCAAGCCTGGTAGCATGCACGGGGCAAGCCACGTGCAGCTGCCGAAATCCGCAGCTCGCAGGCCGTGCAACCGCCGGTTGCGGAATTGCCAGCCGAAGATGGTGGTCGGCACGGCACCAATCGCTAGACTGGGAGCTGCACAATTCCAGGCACACCGCATCCGGCAACGCGAAGGGAGCCGCCATGAGCACCACGATCGCCCAGCGCTTGTATGAGCTCCGCCGCGCGCACGGCATCAGCCAGGAGGATCTCGCCCGCAAGCTCGGCGTGAGCCGGCAGGCGGTGTCGAAATGGGAGTGCGGGGAGTCCGTCCCCGGCACCGACAACCTCATCGCGCTCGCGCGGCTCTACGGCGTGGAGCTCGACGCGCTCCTGGGTATCGGGCGGGATGCTGAATCCGGCGGCGAGGCGCCCGCGCCGGCAGCGTCGAGCTCGGACGACGTTGCGAAGGGGCCGAACGCAGCGGATGGGCCTGCCGAACCTCCCGCGTCGCCCAACCGCCGGCGCGCGCTCATCGCCATCGCCTGCGGGGCGCTCGCGGTGCTCCTCGCCCTGATCCTGCTGTACTGCGTGCGCGCGAACACACCGGACTACATCGTCATCGAGGGAACCGTCGTAGCGAGCGACGGCGTCTTCGGCGATTTCGTCGTCGATATGGGATACACCGAGCAGTTCCCATCGCGCTATATCGTCTGCAGCGCCGACAGCACGACCACCTACGATTACAACGTGCCCGACGAGCCGGTGAATGCGGGCGGTGCGGATGAGTCCGTACCGGCGTCGCGCGAGCCCATTGAGCTGCAGGAGGGCTGGAGGGTGAGCGTATCCTTCGACGTGCGCGGCGGGGTGGAATGGCCCCAGGCACGCAACCTCGCCGACTCAATCCAGATCGAAACGGAGCTAGCATGAGCACGGAGCATGCACGCACGACGGTACGGGCGCCGCAGCGCATCGCGCTCGTGAGCCTCCCGGCAAACGCCTCCGCTGCAGGCCTCGTGCTCGACGATTTCCGGGCGGCGCTCATTGCCTACGCGCGCCTCTCGAGCACGGACCCCCAAGCGGCGGCACACCCTCCCCTCCTGCACGTCGACGTCGCACGCGAGGACGAACGGAACGTGGGAGACGGGGAAGACCCCGTGCACCCAGCCACAGCGCTCGCCACCTGCGACGCCGTCGTCGCGGTGTATGCACCGGGCAATGCGGAACCGCCCCGCAAGCCCGCGGCACAGACGCTCGGAGCCGCGCTCACCCAGCTCGCCGCACGCGGGCGCCTCATGCCGGAGACGCGCATCTACGGCATCGCCTGCGCCGCGCGCGCGGATGGCGCGGACGGCGTGCATGCCCTCGACGACGCAGCTCGCGCCTGCGCCCAGGCATCGCTTGCATGGTGCGGCGGCACCGTCATCACCGACGCCGGGCTCATCCCGCGCCTCATGCGCGCCCCGCGCCTCGGCATGTGGCGAAGACCCGTCTCCCGCGCCATCGACCGCCTCGTCGCTGCCGTGCGCATGGGCTGCGCGCTCGATGAACTCGACACCCTGCTCGGCGTCGACCCGGCACATGCGAGCGGCGACGCCATCACCGTCGCCTCCCCGCACCCGCTCTGGCGCGCCGTGGCACCACACCTCCCGCGGTAATCGCGCCCAAGCGCTGAGCCCCCCCCCCGGCAAAAATGTCAGCGCGCCCCAAGCCGAACAACAGCGGCGGTCACAGCATCCGCTGCAAGAACTCCCGCGCCGTCATGCTCGGCACCGTTGACGAACCATACGCCTCCCGATCACGCGTGACGATGGCCGCTGCCGAGAGCACCTCAGCGGTGGCGCGCACGATGCCGTCCTCCAAATCGGGCTCGTCCGAGGCGAACGCCCGGTCGAGCACCTCTCCGGTGAGCTCGACGACGGTCATGATCTGCCTGAACGCGTCCAACCGATCGCGCGCCTGTTCCTCGCGGCGCGCTCCGAAGTGCCGGCACAGGATGTAGTACGCGTCCTTGATGCTCGCCGCGAGGATGGTTGGCTCGTATACATCGGACTCGAGGAGCTGCTCGAGCAGGTCGACGGCATCGAGATGCCGCTCGTGCGCGGGGCTCAGGTAATCGAGGATGATGTTGGTGTCCAAGACGACGCTAGCCAAAGCGCTTCACCCGCTCCTCCGCCAGCATCTCCGCATCCGAGACGTCCGCATCCCACGCGGAATCTGCCTCCACATCCCGTTCGATGCGCTCCGTGAGCGCCCGGAATCGCGCCAGCCGGTCGCGCCGCGCCATCGCCTCGGCGCTCGCTGGCTGGATGACGACCCATGGCTTGCCGTTCTTCAGCACGGGAAGCGCCGCGCCCGAGCGATTGACCTCCGCGGTCAGCTCGCTGAACCGGTTCTTGGCCTCGCGCGTGCCGACGGGCTCGAGCAACGTATCCATGTCGCCCTCCTTCGTAAAGAGCTACATTGTACCATTTGTAGCTACTTTTTTCTGAAATAGACATCACGAGAGGTATAGGCACCCGTTTAGTCCCGTACTTGTTCGGTCAGAGATACGCCCCCAGCGCCTCGCCCCAACGCGCGGTGAGGCGCTCCAGGCTCCACGCGGCGTTCGCCGGGCTCGTCGAGGGGAGCGCCTGCGCCTCGATGCCCGTGCGCTCCTGCAGGTAGCGCTTGTACAGCCGCGCCGCCGTCCCGCCGTTGCATAGCACCGCGCGCAGCGGGGCGACTGCGGTCACCCGCTCGATGCGAGCGGGAACCACGTTGCGGATGCTCGCGTCGCTCGACCCCTTGATGTCGCAGCTCTCAATCACGTCCCAGAGCGCGATGCCGTGGCGCAGCAGGAGCGCGCGCTTCGCCTCGATCGACGCGGCGAGCGTCGCGCGGCCGCCGTCGCCCGGCAGCGCCTCCCCCTCGTTCGGCGGCACCGGCTCGCCCGTGCACGCCGCGATCACGCGCCAGAAGCGGTTCTGCGGGTTGCCGTAGTAGAACGCGTTCGCGCGCGACAGCACCGACGGGAACGACCCGAGCACAAGCAGGCGCGACCGCTCGTCGAACACCGGCTCGAACCCGTGCGAAATATGCTGGTAACCCGCCATGCCCTCTGCTCCCATCCGATCGGCTCTGATGCATAATCGTGACCAGATTATTATGCGCCGCAGCGAGCCCGCCCGCTACGGGCACGCCCGACGCGCGCACCGCTCAACGGCTTGGGAGGAATCATGGCAAACCGGTATCTCATCGTGATCGATATGCAGAACGACTTCGTCGACGGCGCGCTCGGGACGCCCGAGGCGCAGGCCATCGCGCCCGCGCTCGTGGACGCCGCCCGCGCGTTCGACGGCGAGCTCATCTTCACGCTCGACACGCACGGCGAAAACTACCTTGCCACCCAGGAGGGCGAGCACCTGCCCGTCCCCCATTGCATCAAGGGCACGCCGGGCTGGGAGCTCATCCCCGCGCTCGCCGAGCTCCAGCGCGAGCGGCAGGCGCGCGCCTTCGAGAAGCCCACGTTCGGCTCGACGGCGCTCGCGCACTACCTCGCCCGCCGCAATGCCGAGGAACCCATCGAATCCATCGAGCTCGTGGGCGTGTGCACCGACATCTGCGTGGTGTCGAACGCACTCCTCATCAAGGCCGCGCTGCCCGAGGTGCCCGTCTCCGTCGACCCCGCCCTCTGCGCCGGCGTCACGCCCGAGGCACATGAGGCCGCCCTCGCCACGATGCGCAGCTGCCAGGTGGAGCTGCTCGGCTAGGCCGCCCGCGCCCGTGATAAAAAGGTGTCAGACACCTTTTTATCACACCGTTTTATCAGGCCAAGCCGAACATCAGCCCGATCGCGTGCACGATGAACGCCACGACCCACGCCACGCCGCACTGCATGAGCACCACGGCGAACATCATGCGCGTGCCGAGCTCGTTGCGCACGGCGGAGACGGCCGCCACGCAGGGCGTGTAGAGCAGGACGAACGTGAGGAACGTGTAGGCCGTAAGCGGCGTGAAGAGCGTCGAGAGCGCGGCGACCGAGCCTCCCATGAGCACGGTGAGCGTCGCCGCGACGTTCTCCTTCGCGCCGAAGCCGGCCACGATCGCCGCCGCGGCGATCCAGCTCCCGAACCCGAGCGGCGCGAAGATGGGCGCGATGGCGGTGCCGAGCATCGCGAGCATGCTCTGTGCCTGGTCGGTCACCACGTCGAGGCGGATATCGAACGTCTGCAGGAACCAGATGACCACGCTCGCGGCGAAGATGATGGTGAACGCCTTGGTCACGAAGCCCTTCGCCTTGTCCCACGCGAGCATGATCGTCGTCTTGGCGCTCGGCAGGCGGTAGTTGGGCAGCTCCATGACGAACGGCACGGGGTCGCCCTTGAACGCCGTGCCCTTGAGCACGAGCGCCACGAGCACGCCCACCACCATGCCCATGAGGTAGAGCGAGATCATCACGAGCGCGGCATGGTGGGGGAAGAACGCGGCCGAGAACAGCGCGTACACCGGCAGCTTCGCCGAGCAGCTCATGAACGGCGTGAGCATGACGGTCATCTTGCGGTCGTGCTCGGAGGGCAGCGTCCGCGTGGCCATGATGGCGGGCACGCTGCAGCCGAACCCGATGAGCATGGGCACGAAGCTCCGCCCGGAAAGCCCCAGCTTGCGCAGGATCTTGTCCATCACGAAGGCCACGCGCGCCATGTAGCCGGAGTCCTCGAGGATGGAGAGCAACAGGAACAGCACCACGATGATGGGCAGAAACGAGAGCACGCTGCCCACGCCCGCGAAGATGCCGTCGATCACGAGCGAATGCACCACGGGGTTGAGGCCGAACGCCGTGAGCGCCTGGTCGGCCATGCCGGTGACCGCCTCGATGCCGAGCTCGAGCAGATCGGAGAGGCGCTGCCCCACAGCGTCGAAGGTGATCCAGAACACGAGCGCCATGATGAGGATGAACACCGGGATGGCGGTGTACTTGCCCGTGAGGATGCGGTCGGCGGCCACGGAGCGCAGGTGCTCGCGGCTCTCGTGCGGCTTCACCACGCTCGCGCCGCAGACGCGCTCGATGAAGCTGAAGCGCATGTCGGCGAGGGCCGCCATGCGGTCGGTGCCCGCCTCCTCCTCCATCTGCTGGATGATGTGCTCCACCGCGTCAAGCTCGTTCTGCTCGAGCGCGAGCGCCTCGATGACCAGGTGGTCGCCCTCGATGAGCTTGGTCGCGGCGAAGCGCACGGGAATGTTCGCGGCCTCCGCGTGGTCGCTGATGAGCTCGATGAGGCCGTGGATGCAGCGGTGGAGCGCGCCGCCGTCCGGGCCGTCGGGCGAGCAGAAGTCGACGCGGCCGGGATGCTCGCGATAGCGCGCCACGTGCAGGGCGTGTTCCACGAGCTCGCCGATGCCCTCGTTCTTGGCCGCGGCGATGGGCACCACGGGGATGCCGAGCGCGGCCTCGAGCGCGTTCACGTCGATGGTGCCGCCGTTTTGCGTGAGCTCGTCCATCATGTTGAGCGCGAGCACCATCGGCCGGTCGAGCTCCATGAGCTGGAGCGTGAGGTAGAGGTTGCGCTCGATGTTCGTGGCGTCCACGATGTCGATGATCGCGCTGGGGTCGTTCTGGAGGATGAACTGGCGGCTCACGACCTCCTCGCTCGTGTAGGGGCTGAGCGAGTAGATGCCCGGCAGGTCGGTGATGGTAGCGTTGGGATGGCCCTTGATCTGGCCGTCCTTGCGGTCCACGGTGACGCCGGGGAAGTTGCCCACGTGCTGGTTCGAGCCGGTAAGCTGGTTGAAGAGGGTCGTCTTGCCGCAGTTCTGGTTGCCGGCGAGCGCGAAGAGGATCGGCGCGGACTCCGGCAGCGGCGCGGCGCCCTCGCGGCGCGGGCGGGCGGGTTCCTCGCCGAGCGCCGGGTGCGCGGTCGAGGTGGCCTCGGGGTTCTTGCGCGGGCAGTTGTGCGCGTCGTGCACGTCGGTGACCGCGATGCGTGCCGCGTCGGCGCGGCGCAGGGTGAGCTCGTAGCCGCGCAGGCGGATCTCGAGCGGGTCTCCCATGGGCGCGTACTTCATCATGGTCACTTCGGTGCCGGGCGTGAGCCCCATATCGAAGATGTGCTGGCGCAGCGACGAATCGTCCGACTCGACCGACTCGATGATCGCGTCCTTACCTATCTCAAGCTCGTCGAGCTTCATGCGAAATCTCCTCTGGTGCGCCTCCGGGGCGGTCGAAATGTTGACCGCAGTGAACACAGGCCGTATGAGATTGTAGCGGTATCGGGGCGGCGCGGCAGCGTCGCAGGCGGAAAGCGCACACCCTTACAAAAACGAAACCTTCGCGTAAGCCAAATCGATGGCTCGCCGGGCGCGCGAGGGCGAGAATGGACGCTGCCACCAACCGATGGGAGCATCATGTACCTCAAACTCGCACGCGGGAACGTCCGGCGCAGCCTGCGCGACTACTCGGTCTACTTCGCCACGCTCGCGCTCGCCGCCTGCCTGCTGTATTCGTTCATCGCCTCGGGCGACTACCTCACCGCGCTCGACCTCACGCCCGAGCAGCGCGGCATCTATGGGAGCATGGGCGGCGTCCTCGAGGGCTTCTCCGTCTTCGTCGTCGTGGTGTTCATCTTCCTCGTCGCCTACGCCAACCGCTTCATCGTGCGCCGCCGCAAGCGCGAGTTCGGCATGTACGCGCTGCTGGGCATGGAGCGCCACGGCGTGGCGTGCGTGCTCGCCCTCGAGGGCGGCATCGTGGGCGCGGCGGCGCTCGCGGCGGGCATCCTCGCCGGAGTCGTGCTCTCCCCCGCCTTCGGCCTCATCGCCGCCTTCGTGTTCGACGCGCCCTGGCGGCTACTCCCGGTGTTCTCCACCGACGCCGCCGTCTGGACGGTCGGCAGCTTCGCGGCCATCACCGCGCTCGGCTCCGCCGCCTGCGTGCGCGACGTGGTGCGCCGCCCCCTCATCGAACTCATGAGCGCCGAGCGCGCACCCGAGCGCATGCGCTTCGCGAGCAAGCGCGGGGCGCGCGTGCAGCTCGCCCTCGCCGTGCCGCTCCTCGCCGTCGTGTGGGGGAGCTGCGTCGTGCAGCCGATGTACTTCGTCGCCTTCATCATCCCCATGGGCTTCGCCGCGTTCGGGGCGACCATGCTCGTGATGCGCGCGGGCGCCTGGCAGATGGGCGAGCGCGCCCGGCGGAGGCCCGAGCGCTACTGGGACGGCCTGCGCCCCTTCACCGTGCGGCAGACCGAGGCGCGCATCTCGAGCACCTCGGCCGCGCTCGCCTGCGTGTGCGTGCTCATCGCGGCGGCCGTGTGCATGATCTGCGCGGGCTTCGCGTTCAGCGTCGGCATGCGCGCGCCGGGGGCGGTGGTCGAGAACGCGAGCACGCTCGCGCCCATCGGCTACATCGGGATCTTCTACGGCGCGGCGTTCCTCGTCACCGCCGCGGCGATCCTCGCGCTGCAGCAGCTCTCGGGCGCCGCGGACGCGCGACATGCCTACGAGACCCTGCGCGAGCTGGGCTGCGACCGCGAGCTCGCACGCGACAGCCTGCGCCAGCAGGTGCGCCTGAGCTTCGCCGCCCCGCTCGGATGCGCGCTCGTCCACGATGTGTTCGGCCTCATCCTCGTCGCCTTCCTGGCGCTCGTGCTGGGCAGCGGGTCGTTCGCGCTCGTGGTCGCCGGCACCCTCGCCTTCACCCTCGCCCTCATGGGCGCGTACTACCGCATCACCTGCCGCGCCTGCGAGCGCCTGCTGCTCTGAGTCAATGGGGACGGGTTCAATTGACTCGCTGAGTCAATTGAACCCGTCCCCATTGACTCGTTATCGGCGGTAGCTGCTATTATGAGAAGGTTGCATGTGCACAGAAGGTACCGAGGGAGCACCACATGAACCGCACCAAGATCGCCCAGCTCTACGCGCAGGCCGAGGAGCTGGGGGGCAGCACCGTCACCGTCGCCGGTTGGATCAAGTCCGTCCGCGACATGAAGAACTTCGGCTTCGTCACCGTGAACGACGGCAGCTGCTTCCGCGACCTGCAGATCGTCATGAACCGCGAGACGCTCGCCAACTACGACGACATCGCGCATCAGAACGTCTCGGCCGCCATCACCGCGACGGGCACCCTCAAGCTCACCCCGGACGCGCCGCAGCCCTTCGAGCTCACGGCGGAGACCATCGAGGTCGTGGGCCCCTCCGCGCCGGACTACCCGCTCCAGAAGAAGCGCGCCACGGTCGAGTTCCTGCGCACCCAGCAGCACCTGCGCCCGCGCACGAACCTCTTCCGCGCCGTGTTCCGCATCCGCTCCGTGGCCGCCGCGGCCATCCACCGCTTCTTCCAGGAGCGCGGCTTCGTCTACGTGAACACGCCCATCATCACGACCTCGGACTGCGAGGGCGCCGGCGAGATGTTCCGCGTCACCACCATCGACCCCGCGAACCCACCGCTCGTGAGCGCGGAGCAGGCTGCCGCCTCGGACGGCGCGCTCACCGCCGGTGAGGTGGACTGGAGCCAGGACTTCTTCGGCAAGCCCGCGTCGCTCACCGTCTCGGGGCAGCTCAACGCCGAGAACTTCGCCATGGCCTTCGGCGACGTCTACACCTTCGGCCCGACGTTCCGCGCCGAGAACTCCAACACCACGCGCCACGCCGCCGAGTTCTGGATGATCGAGCCCGAGATCGCCTTCGCCGACCTCGAGGACGACATGAACCTGGCCGAGGCCATGCTGAAATACGTCATCCGCGACGTGCAGGAGCGCTGCCCGGACGAGCTCGGCATGCTCAACAAGTTCGTGGACAAGGGCCTCATCGACCGCCTCGAGCACGTGGCGAGCTCCGACTTCGCCCGCGTGACCTACACCGAGGCGGTCGAGATCCTGGAGCGCGCCGTGGCCGACGGGCACGCCTTCGACTACCCCGTGAGCTGGGGCATCGACCTGCAGACCGAGCATGAGCGCTACCTCACCGAGCAACACTTCAAGCGCCCGACGTTTGTGACGGACTACCCGGCCGAGATCAAGGCCTTCTACATGCGCCTGAACGACGACGGCAAGACCGTCGCCGCCGCCGACTGCCTCGTGCCGGGCATCGGCGAGATCATCGGCGGCAGCCAGCGCGAGGAGCGGCTCGACGTGCTCGAGCGCCGCATCGCCGAGCTGGGCATGGACGCGAGCCAGTACCGGTACTACCTCGACCTGCGCCGCTACGGCACGTGCCCGCACGCGGGCTTCGGCCTGGGCTTCGAGCGCCTTGTGATGTACCTCACGGGCGTGGGCAACATCCGCGACGTCATTCCGCACCCGCGCACGGTGGGGAACGCCGAGTTCTAACCACCCCGCCGACCTTGCACGAATCCGACAGCTGCCAGGGGCATGCGAGATTCGTGCCATGTTGAGAAAAACGGAAGCCGCCCGCCGACGGGAACGCACCGTCCGGCGGGCGGTTTCGGTTTAGGACGCCGCTTCGACTACCCTCGCTGCATCGAGCGCGCGAAAGGGGTCATCATGCGTGAAACCATGGGTCGGACGGTTCCCGAGGACGAAGGTCGCCTGCAGGCGAACGATGCGGAGATTCCCGGCATGGAGCGCGATTCGGCCGAGGCACTCGGCGGCGCGGGCGAGCCTGCGGGCGCAGCCGACGAAACCGCGGGCGAACCGCATGGCCGCGTCTCGATGGGCGTCCTCAGGACGCTTTTCATCCTGAACATCCTCGAGGAGCGCACCGACGCGCACCAGGGCATCACCGCCGACGACATCAAGGCGCTGCTCGCAGCTCCCACCGACCCCGCCACCCCGGCGCTCACGGTGAGCCGCAGCGCGGTGCGCTCCTCCATCGACACGCTGCGCACCGCTGGCTACAAGATCATCACCCGCGGGCGCTGCGGCTACGCCCTCGTGGAGCACCCGCTCGGCGACCGCGACGCGGAGCTCGCCGTGCGCGCCCTCGCGAGCAGCCGCCTGCTGAGCCCCGCCCAGCGTAGGCGCCTCATCGAGCGCATTCTGCGTTTCGCCTCCCCGACCCAGCGCGCCGCGCTCGCGCCGCATGCCCCGGACGATCCCAAGCCCGCGGGCTCCCCCGTGCAAACGCGCGAGGGCACGGCGAAGCGTTTCTTCGTCGACAGCCCCGCGGCGCTCGTGCGGCACGCGCTCGCGGAGGACGTCCCCCTCGCCTTCGAGCTCGCACGCGAGGCGCCCGTGCCGGATCGCGGCGCGCACCACCGCTCGCCTACGCCCGCGGCCGGTCCGCCCCGGGGCTATGGCAAGCGCCAGCGCATGCAGCCGACGAGCCTGTTCGAATCCCACGGCGAGGTGTTCGTCCAAGGCACCGCGCTCGACATGGAAATCGGCTCCGTAGCCGTCGCGCGCACGCTTCGGCTCGACCGCCTGGCGAACCTCTCCTGCATCGACGGCCAAGGCGACCTGCACATCGCGCCCGGCAGGGCGGCCGCGGACGCCGCAGCAGCTCCCTACGTTAAGAGTTAGTGACGTAACCCGCGCCCTCGGGGCACGCGCGGGGCGGTCGTTATGATGGGATAACCTGACCCTATCGGGGCCAATTCCATCATATCGACGGCGGGCAGAAACGTTGCCCGCCCCGCGTTATCGGAGGAAGCCATGTACCAGCCATCAATCAGTCGTCGCGGCCTCATCGCCACCCTCGCCGCCGCCAGCGCGCTGCCGCTCGCCGCATGCGGCAGCGAGGACGCGAAGGAGGGCAGCTCCACGGGCAAGGCGTCCGCCTCGGACGGCAAGACCTACAAGATCGGCGTCCTGCAGCTCACGCAGCACGCGGCGCTCGACCAGACGAACGAGGGCTTCATCAAGGCGCTCGACGAGGCGGGCCTCTCCTATGACGCCGACCAGCAGAACGCCTCGAACGACCAGACGGCCTGCCAGACCATCGCGCAGACGTTCGTGAACGATGGCAGCGACCTCATCTTCGCCATCGGCACCCCCGCCGCCCAGGCCGTCGCCGCCGCGACGAAGGAGATCCCCATCGTGGGCTCGGCCATCACCGACTTCGAGTCCGTGGGCCTCGTGAGCTCGAACGACGCCCCCGGCGGCAACGTCACCGGCAGCTCCGACCTCACCCCTGTCTCCGATCAGATCGACCTGCTCGTCAAGCTCGTCCCCGACTGCAAGACCGCGGGCATCCTCTACTGCACCGCCGAGAGCAACTCCACCATCCAGGTGGACCTCGCGAAGGAGGCGCTCGAGAGCTACGACCTTCCTTACGAGGAGTTCACCGTCTCGAGCTCGAACGAGATCCAGTCCGTCGTCGAGACCGCCGTGGGCAAGGTCGACGCCATCTACGCCCCCACGGATAACACCATCGCGGCCGCCATGGCGCAGGTCTCCTCCATCGCCGACGAGGCGGGCGTGCCCGTGATCGTGGGCTGCGACACCATGGTCGAGGACGGCGGCACCGCTTCCTACAGCATCAACTACGTCGACCTCGGTCACAAGGCGGGCGAGATGGCGGTTCGCATCCTCACCGAGGGCGAGAACCCGGCGGATATGCCCATCGAGTACCTCGACGCGAGCGAGTGCACGCTCATCGCCAACCAGGCATCCGCCGATGCCTGCGGTGTCGACCTCGGCATCCTCGATAACCCGAAGATCGTCTAAGGTAAAGACGATCCGCCCCGTGGCGCCGGGCGAACCCCGACGCCAGATAAGGAGAGCATCATGGGACACATGAACATCAGCCGGCGCAACTTCGCGGCGGGCCTCGCAGGCACGTTCGCGCTCGGCGCGCTCGGCATCGCCGGCTGCTCCGGTGAGGACAACGCTGACGCATCTGGCTCCGGAGCCGCCTCCGGCACGACGTACAAGATCGGCGTCCTGCAGCTCACGCAGCACGCGGCGCTCGACGCGGCCAACGAGGGCTTCATCGCGGCGCTCGACGATTCCGGCATCTCCTACGACGCCGACCAGCAGAACGCCTCGAACGACCAGAACGCCTGCCAGACCATCGCGCAGACGTTCGCGAACGACGGTTGCGACCTCATCCTCGCCATCGGCACCCCGGCCGCCCAGGCCGTGCTCGGCGCCACGACCGACATCCCCGTCATCGGCACCGCCATCACCGACTTCGCCGCGTCCGGTCTCGTCGACTCGAACGACGCGCCCGGCGGCAACCTCACCGGCACCTCCGATATGAACCCCGTGGCGGACCAGATGAAGCTCCTCGAGGAGCTCGTGCCCGACGCGAAGCACGTAGGCCTGCTCTTCTGCACGAGCGAGAGCAACTCCGAGATCCAGGTCTCCATGGCCGAGGAGGAGCTCGACGCGGCGGGCATCGGCCATGAGCGCTACACCGTCTCGAGCTCGAACGAGATCCAGTCCGTCGTGGAGGCGATGGTCGGCCAGGTGGACGCCATCTACGCCCCCACCGACAACACCATCTCCGCCGCCATGGCGCAGGTGGCGAGCATCGCGAACGCCGCCGGCGTGCCCACGATCTGCGGCGAGGTGGGCGAGGTCGAGGCAGGCGGCCTCGCGTCCGTGAGCATCAACTACTACGAGCTGGGCTACAGCGCGGGCGAGATGGCCGTCCAGATCCTCACCGAGGACGCGGACCCCGCCGAGATGCCCATCGTGACCATGAGCGCCGATGAGTGCGACCTCGTGTACAACCAGGAAACGGCCGACGAGCTCGGCATCGACGTCTCCGCGATCGTCGAGCAGGGCGCCGAGGACGTCTCCGCGTGATGTAAAAATACCCCAGCGACTTTTTTACATCCGCCGCGCACGCCCCATCACCCCAGCGACTGTTCACATCGACCGCGCCCGCGCGCAGATGTAAAAAAGTCGTTGGGGTTATTTTACATTGCATTGGCGGGATGTGCCCCTGAGCAGCCCTTGCGCGTTTCTGAACCATTACAGAAGGCGCCTCGGGTGGCATTTCATGCGCAACGTGATACACTTTCGGCATATTTTATGCAGGAAGTACTTGCATCGACCCCGGTGGGCGCGCCCATCGGGGTTCGTTTGGCAATAGAGGAGGGAGAAGCTCATGGGGCTCGCCATGCTTGGTGCCGTCTCGCAAGGCATTCTCTGGGGCGTCATGGTCCTTGGCGTCTATATCACCTATAAGCTGCTCGACATCGCGGACCTCACCGTGGACGGCAGCTTCGCGCTCGGCGGCGCCGTGTGCGCGGTGCTCGTCGTGGGCGGGGTCAACCCCGTCCTCGCCATCTTCGCCGCTATGCTCGCCGGCATGGTGGCGGGCGCCGTGACGGGTTTCCTCCACACGGTGTTCGAGATCCCCGCCATCCTCGCGGGCATCCTCACTCAGATCGCCCTGTGGTCGGTGAACCTGCGCATCATGGGCAAGTCGAACACGCCGCTTCTGCGCGTGGACACGCTCTTCTCCACCGTCACCGACGCCACCGGGCTGCCGCAGAACGTGGCCTCGATCCTCATCGGCCTCGTCTTCGCCGTCATCCTCATCGCCGGCCTCTACTGGTTCTTCGGCACCGAGATCGGCTCGGCGTGCCGCGCCACCGGCAACAACGAGGCCATGGTGCGCGCGCTCGGCGTGAACACCAAGGTCACGAAGATGATCGCCCTCACCCTCTCCAACGGCCTCGTGGGCCTCTCCGGCGGCCTCGTGTGCGAGAGCCAGAGCTACGCGGATATCGGCATGGGCACGGGCGCCATCGTGATCGGCCTCGCCGCCATCGTGATCGGCGAGGTGCTCGGCCGCCTCACCCCCGGCAAGCTCCGCTCCTTCGGCAGCCGCCTCACCGCCGCGGTGGTCGGCTCGATCGTGTACTTCCTTATCCGCGCCATCGTGCTCCAGATGGGCATGGACGCGAACGACATGAAGCTCATCTCGGCCGTCATCGTGGCGCTCGCCCTCTGCATCCCGGTGGTCTGGGAGCGCTACCAGCTCAGACGCTCATACGCGCGCGCCCTCAAGGCGTCGCCCGCGAGCGGCGCGGCCGATTCCTCGAACGGGGGGCGATAACCCATGCTGACCATGAACGGCGTGTCCAAGACGTTCAACGCGGGCACCGTCAACGAGAAGCGCGCGCTCATCGACTGCAACCTGCACCTCGCGGCCGGCGACTTCGTCACCGTCATCGGCGGCAACGGCGCGGGCAAGTCGACGCTCATGAACATGATCGCCGGCGTGTACCCCATCGACGCGGGCACCATCACCCTCGACGGCAAGAACATCTCCCGGCTCTCCGAGCCTGCGCGCGCCCGCTACCTGGGCCGCGTGTTCCAGGATCCCATGATGGGCACGGCCGCCGACATGCAGATCGTCGAGAACCTCGCCATGGCGCGCCGCCGCGGCAAGACCCGCACGCTCGCCTGGGGCGTGACGCGCGCCGAGAAGGAAGAATACGCCGACCGCCTGCGCGAGCTCGGGCTCGGGCTCGAGAAGCGCCTCACGAGCAAGGTCGGCCTACTCTCCGGCGGCCAGCGCCAGGCGCTCACCCTGCTCATGGCGACCCTTGTGGAGCCCAAGCTGCTGCTGCTCGACGAGCACACCGCGGCGCTCGACCCCAAGACCGCCGCGAAGGTGCTCGAGCTCACCGAGAAGATCGTGGCCGAGCACAACCTCACCACGCTCATGGTCACGCACAACATGAACGACGCCATCCGCCTGGGCAACCGCCTCATCATGATGCACGAGGGGCGCATCATCTACGATGTTCGGGGCGCGGAGAAGGCGGCGCTCACCGTGGGCGACCTGCTGCAGAAGTTCGAGGAGGTCTCGGGCGGCGAGCTCGCGAACGACCGCATGCTGCTCAATTAGACCGGATGTAAGGCGCGAGAATTTGGAGGCGCGGGAACGCAACGGGCTGCTGTGCCCCGCGTGCTCCCGCGCCTTTTCTTGTAGCCTCGTCCAGCAAGGAGACACTATGGACGCGCGTGCAGAGCTCGAAGCGATCGCAGACCCCGCATACCGGGATTTCCAGGCGAAGCTCGTGCCCACGGTCGCGCCCGACCGGATCCTCGGCGTGCGCATACCCGAGCTGCGGAAGTTCGCCCGTGCGCTCTGGCGCGAGCGGCGCGCCGAGGCGCTCGCCTTCCTGGACCAGCCGCTTCCCCACGGCACGTACGACGAGATGAACCTCCATGCCGAGCTCATCGGACACGCCGCGGGCACCGTGGAGGAGACGTTCTCGCTGCTCGAGGCGTTCCTGCCCGCCGTCGACAACTGGGCGACCTCAGACCTCATCCGCGTGCCCACGTTCAAGCGCGACCGTCCCCGCGTGCTCGAGCGGCTCCATGCGTGGATGCGCGCGACAGGCGCCGGCACGGAGTACCTCGTGCGCTTCGCCGTGACCCAGCTCATGGAGCTCTACCTCGGCGACGCTTTCGAACCCGAGCAGCTCCGGTGGGTCGCCGCCATCGCGCGGCCGGAATACTACGTCAACATGGCGCGGGCGTGGTACTTCTCCTATGCCCTCATCAAGCAGCCCGAAGCGACCCTGCCGCTCTTCGAGGAACGCCGGGCGGACGGGTCGACCATCATCGACGCATGGACGCACAACGCCTCGCTCCAGAAGGCGCGCGAATCCCGTCGGATCGATCCGGAGCTCAAGGCGCACCTGCAGGCGCTCAAGGTGCGGCGCTGAGTGGGCTCGCGCCCCGCTCCGTCGCCCGGCAGTCCGCCTATTCCCCGCCGAAGATCTCCATGATGTCCCCGAGCGCGGACATGGGGCTCTTCTTTTTCTTGTGCTCGCGATAGCGTTTCTCGTCGTAGCGGCGATCGTCGTAGCGCTCGTCCCGGTACTCGCGGCGATCGTCATCGCGGTAGTCGGCGCGCGCCTCGCGGGCACGGTCGACGATCTTATCGAGCTCGCCACGGTCGAGCCAGATGCCGCGGCACTCCGGGCAGTAGTCGATCTCGACGCCGTTCTTCTCGCTCATGAGCAGCGTGACGTCCTTGCATACAGGGCACTTCATGGGGACTCCCTCCCGGTAGATACCGCCAGGCGGCGGTGCAGCGAATTGGGGGAGTTATACCCTGGAACTGCCGGGGGCCATACAGTCCCGGCACATCGTTTTGTCCGTGTTTACCGACGGCGTTAGAACCACCAGTCGATGTCGTGCCGGAGGTGCACGGCCACCTTGCCGGGCTCGTCCAGATCGGTCACGAGCACGACCGTCCAATTGCCCGGATCGAACACCATTCCGCCGTCATCGGTCACGATCACGAGGTCGGCGAGATCGATGCCGCGCGCCTCGAGGATGCGCTGGGCGTTCGACCACTTCTCGTTCAGGATGTCCGAAAGATCCGCCGCGCGGAGCACGTCCTCACTTGAGCCATCGTCGTCCACAGCGTCATCGTCGTCCACGGCGTCTTCGTCATCCGTGCTCGGCGTGATGGCATCGATCGCATCGTCCTCGCTTGCCTGGCCGCCGGTCGCCTGCTGGCTCTGCTGCGCCGCACTCAGGGCTTCGGATACGAGCGAGCGCTGCGTCACGAGCTCGTTCGCAAACACGACGACGACCACGATGAGCACCACCGCGACGCCCGCGAGCACCGCCGTGGCGATCTTGCCGCGGCGCGCCGTGCGCTCGAGCCGCACGAGCCGCTCCTCGACCGACGAGGGGGCGTCCCCGTGCGCGGAAGGCTGCGGGGTGGGTATGTGCTTCGTCCAACCTACCTGCGTATCGCCCATCGGGCTCGCTCCTTTCCCGCCGCGCGAAGCGGTACCTTCGATCAGGCTGCACCGTGGCGGCACAGCAGGGATACCCCGCGCGCGCAGCCGTTAATCGCCCTCCACGCCGTGCACAGAAGCGGGAGCTTCTCCGCCAAGGCGCAGCTACAGCGCAGCCGCGTGCGCCCCGTCGATGCACAGGTCCGCCTCGAAGAACGCTTGCAGCGCGCGCTCGGCGAGCAGTACATCGCGCGCACCCGCCGTCTCGTAGGCGGAATGCATGGCGAGCTGCGCGCAGCCCACATCCACGCCGTGCATGCTCGCCTGGATGTTCGACAGGTTGCCCAGGGTCGAGCCGCCCGCCATGTCGCTGCGGTTCGCGTAGGCCTGCACGGAGACCCCCGCGCGCTCGCAGATGGCCGTGAACACCGCACGGCTGAACGCATCGGTGCAGTAATGCTGGTTCGCCGCCTCCTTGACGACGATGCCCCCGTTCATGCGGCAGCGGTTCGACGGGTCGCACGCGTCCGGCCGATTGGGATGCACCGCGTGCGCGTTGTCGCAGCTCACGAGCATGGACTTCGAGAGCGCGCGGCGGTACTCCTCGGGCGTGCGGCCGAGCGCCGCGGCGAGGCGCGCAAGCGTGTCCGGCAGGAAGGTCGACATCGCGCCCTGCTTGGTGTTCGACCCCACCTCCTCGTTATCAAAGCAGCACCAGACGCGCACCGCCGCGTCGTTGCGGGCGGCGAGGAAAGCGCGTAGGGAGGTGAAGGCGCACATGAGGTCGTCGATGCGCGGCGCGGAAACGAACTCGTCCGCCGCGCCCCACACGCGCCCGGGCACGCGGTTCACCAAGAAGAGGTCGAAGCCGAGCACATCGGTCGCAGCGACCCCCGCCTCATGAGCGATGAGCTCCACGAACGCGCCCTCGTCGAGCTCGCCCGCCGAGATGAGCGGGAAGAGGTCGCGGGCGCGGTTCGGCGAGAAGGCCTTGTTCTGGCTGTGGTCGAGATGGATGGCGAGGCTCGGGATGAGCGCGAGGTCGCGTTCGGGCGCGATGAGGCGGCTCTCCACGCCCGCGGGGGCGTCCGCGTCCTGGTCGGCGCCCGTGCGCACGAGCACGCGCCCGGCGATGGAGAGCGGCCGATCGAACCAGGTGTAGTCGAGCATGCCGCCGTACGCCTCGACCGAGAGGCGCCGGTAGCCCGCCTCGCCGCCGAGCTCGGGCGCGGCCTTCAGTTTGAACGTGGGCGAATCACCATGTGCGGCGGTGATCTGAAAGTGGAACCGGTCGGGCTCCGCGGCGCGCGCGCCCACCGCGAAGGCGATGACGCTCGAGCCGTTGCGCTCGACGAAGTAGCGGCCGCCGGGCGCGACCCCCCAGGCATCGCCCTCGCGCAGGCGCGTGAAGCCCGCCGCCTCCAGGCGCGCGCATGCCGTCGCCGCCGTGTGGAACGCGCTCGGGCAGGCCTCGATGAACTCGATGAGCTCCTGCGCGGCGCACAGCTCCGCCTCCGTCATCCCGTGCTCCCCTCCCCGCGGCCGTGCTAGACGAGCTTGCCGGCGCAGTGATCGATGCCGTGCTGCACGAGCTCGGCCGTCCAACCGGAGAGGCGCTTCGTGCGGCTCACGAGCTTGCCGTTCGAGATGACCTGGTAGCCCACGGAGATCATCTGGAAGCGCTTCACCTCGCTCACCTCTTCGAGCGAAAGACAGCTCTCCTGCACGCGGTAGGGCTGCGCGGCCATCTTGATCTTGGGGTTGAACATCACGGCGACGCGGCCGTTGTCCTCGTAGGCGATGACCGCCTTGCGCGAGCCGATCTGGTTCGCCGCGAGGCAGACGCAATCCTCGAGCGACTCGATGGTGTCGCGAAGATCCTGCGCGACCTCGGCGTCGTCGGCGGTCGCGGGCTCGGCCGGCTGGCTCAGGAAGTCCCTATCCTTCACGATGTCCTTGATCATGCTTTTCCTTCCTTGGATCTACCATGCATGCAACCTGAACATTGTACCTGTCGGGGGGGGGTTGGTTGGGGACGTGTTCCTTTCAACCCCTTTTTTCGCTGGCCTATGGATAAAGGGGTTGAAAGGAACACGTCCCCAACCAACCCCCCAACCAACCCATCAGCTAAGCTCCTCGGCGATGTAGCGGCCGGTGACGCTCTCCGCGCAGGCGGCGACCTCCTCGGGCGTGCCCGCCGCGACGATGCGCCCGCCCGCTTCCCCGCCGCCGGGGCCCAGGTCGATCACGTAATCCGCGTTGACGATCATGTCCAGGTCGTGCTCGATCACCACCACCGTGGCGCCGTTGTCGATGAGCCGCTGCAGCACCCCGAGCAGCACCTCCACGTCGAGCGGGTGCAGACCGATCGTGGGCTCGTCGAACACGAAGAGCGCGTTCTCCTGGTTGCGCGTGAGCTCGCTCGCGAGCTTGAGGCGTTGTGCCTCGCCGCCGGAGAGCACCGGCGTGGCCTCACCCAGGGTGAGGTAGCCCAGGCCGAGGTCGCGCAGGATGCCGAGCTTCGTCTTCGCGGATGCGAGCCGCGTCTCCCCGAGCGCCTCGAGTGCCTGGTCCACGGTGTAGCCCAGAAGCTCCGGCAGGCTGATGTCACCCGCGAGATGCACCGTGCGCGCTTCCGGGGCGTAGCGCGAACCCCCGCAATCCGGGCACGGGATGTCCACGTCGGGCAGGAACTGCACGTCGAGCGAGATCTGCCCCGTGCCGTCGCAGGTGGGACAACGCAGCGACCCGGTGTTGTAGGAGAACGCGCCCGCCTTGAGGCCGCGCTCTCGCGCGTCGGGGGTCTTCGCGAAGGCGCGGCGCAGGTCGTCCATGACGCCCGAGTACGTCGCCACCGTGGAGCGCACGTTCGCCCCGATGGGGGTCGCGTCGATGAGGTTCACACGCTCAATGCCGCCCGGGTCGCACGAACGCACGTGCGCGGGCATCGGCACCGCCGCGTCCGGGTTCTTCGCATGCTGGCTGGCGCGGAGCGCGGGGATGAGGCTCTCGAGCACGAGCGTGGTCTTGCCCGAGCCCGAGACGCCCGTCACCGCGACGAGCCGTCCGCGCGGGATCTCGACCTCAAGCGGCTTCACGGTGTGGATGGCATCGGTCGCGAGCCGCACCGCACCGCGCGCGAACACCTCGTCCGCCCGGGCGCGCTCGCGCGTGCGCACGCGCCGCGTCCCCGCCAGGAAGGGGCCGATGCGCGTCTCCAGGCTCGCCTCCACGTCCGCGACCGTGCCCTGCGCGATCACGCGGCCACCGTTCGCGCCCGACCCCGGGCCGATCTCGATGAGGTGGTCGGCGCGCCGCAGCACGCGCACGTCGTGGTCCACGAGCACCACCGAGTTGCCGTCGTCCAGAAGATCGTCCACCACACCCAGCAGCCCCTCGACATTCGAGGGATGCAGGCCGATCGACGGCTCGTCCAGCACGTAGAGCACCCCGCAGGTGCGGTTGCGCACCGCGCGCGCGAGCTGCACGCGCTGCCGCTCGCCCGTGGAGAGCGTCGAGCTCGCGCGGTCGAGCGAGAGGTAGCCGAGCCCCAGCTGCTGCAGGCGCTCTATGGGCTCGCGCATCTCCGCCACGATGGACTGCGCCATGGGCTGCATCTCCGCGGGCATGAGGCCGGGCGCGCGCGGC
This sequence comes from [Collinsella] massiliensis, assembly GCF_002161605.1. NCBI lineage: Bacteria > Bacillati > Actinomycetota > Coriobacteriia > Coriobacteriales > Coriobacteriaceae > Enorma > [Collinsella] massiliensis. The sequence continues at coordinate 42,548 of NZ_NFIE01000003.1, forward strand.
GCCCAGCGAGCAAGCTCATCGAGCGTCATCCGCGTGGCATCGCCCAAGTTCATGCCGTCGACCACCGGCCCGCGCGCCGCCTGCGAGAGCCGCGTGCCACCGCAATCCGGGCAGACGTCCTCGCGCAGGAAGCGGCTCACGCGCGCCAAGCCCTTCTCATCCTTCACCTTGGAAAGCGCGTTCTCCACGGTGTAGACGGCGTTGAAGTACGTGAAATCGAGCTCGGCGAAGTCGTCGCCCTTCTTGGACCGGTACAGGATGTGCTTCTTCACCGCGGGGCCATGGAACACGATGTCGCGCTCCTCGGGCGTGAGCTCGCAAAACGGCGCGTTCGTGCGCACGCCCATAGCGCCGCAGACCTGCTTCATAAGATCCCACATGAGCGAGCCCCACGGAAGCACGGCGCCGTCGTCGATGCTGATGGACTCGTCGGGCACGAGCGACGCCTCGTCCACCGTGCGCACGATGCCCGTGCCGCCGCAGGTGGGGCAGGCGCCCGCGCTGTTGAAGGCGAGGTCCTCCGCCCCCGGTCCCATGAACTCCACGCCGCACACCGGGCAGACGGTCGCCCGGCCGAGCGCCACGTCCATGCTGGGAGGGACGTGGTGGCCGTTGGGGCACACGTGGCTCCCCAGGCGCGAGAACAGAAGCCGCAGGTAGTTGAGGAGCTCCGTCGAGGTGCCGAACGTCGAGTGCACGCCGGGGATGCCCGGGCGCTGGCGCAGGGCGAGGGCGGCGGGCACGTGCAGCACCTCGTCCACCGTGGCGCGGCCGGTCTGCGCGATGCGCCGGCGCGTGTAGGTGGAGAGCGCGTCCAGGTAGCGGCGGGACCCCTCCGCATAGAGCGTGCCGAGCGCGAGCGAGCTCTTGCCAGAGCCGGAGACGCCCGCGATGCCCACGAGCTCGCCGAGCGGGATGTCCACGTCGATGTTCTTGAGGTTGTGCACGCGCGCCCCGCGCACCTCGATACGGTCGGGGCTCATGCGCCCGTGCCGCGCCGTCCCGTCATGAGAGCACATCGCTTCCTGCCGACGCTCACCCATCTTCGTTCCTTCCGTCTTCATCTGCTCGAGCCCAGTATATCCCGCCATGCGGACAAACGTGAGATGGGTAGAATGACCGTTACGGGTGACGAGGACACGCGGTGCGCGGGTGCCGAATGGGCTCATGCGCAGCCGAAGCGGCTGGCGGGAACGCCCCTCGTCGCTCGCGCACGCGAGAGGAGCAGCATGCAGGACATCATCACCGTGGTCAAGAACTTGCTCGAGAGCTCCCTGTTCAGAAGCGTCTTCTGGGCGTGCGTCATCTTCATCGCGACGCTCGTCGCCTCCCGGCTCGCCGTGCGGGCGCTTCGGCACGTCCTGCGCCGCGACGAGAGCCCGCTGCCCACCGTGAGCATCATCGCCAACATCGTGCGCGCGATCATCTGGATCATCGGCGTGAGCATCATCCTCGACTCGTGCTTCGGCATCAACACGAGCTCGGTCATCGCAGCCCTCGGCGTCGGCGGTATCGCCGTCTCCCTCGGCTTCCAGGACACCCTCGCCAACCTCATCGGCGGGCTGCAGGTCACGCTCATGGGCATCGTGAAGCCCGGCGACAACATCGAGGTGGGGAGCGAGAGCGGCGTGGTGCAGGACGTGACGTGGCGGCACACGACCATCCAGGACAGCATGGGGCAGACGGTGATCGTCCCCAACTCCATCATCTCCACGACGGCGCTCGTGCACCTGCTGCCGGCGAACCGCGTGACGGTGCCGTTCACCATCCCGCGCACAAGCACGGGGGACGATGCCGCGAAGCGCGATGCGCAGCTCACGGGCACCGACGCGCTCTCCCAGCGCATCATCGACTGCGCGCGCGAGGCGGCGTCCTCGGTGTCGCCCGTCGTCAGCGGCCCCACCGTCTACTTCGCCGAGATCGCCGAGCTGGGCATCCGCGGCAAGGTTATCCTGCAGGTCAAGGACGCCGCGCAGGTCTCCGCCGCCGCCGACGCCATCGTGCGCGCGCTCGCGACGATGCTGGGGTAGCGAGCGGCAGACAGACATATTATTCTCAGTGAATTTCATGCTATCATGAGCTCGAATCGCTGAACAAGCATATGAAGAGGGGATCGCATGCCAGCCATAGCATCGCTCACCGATTTCAATCGCAATCCGAATGCCATGCTCGAAGAGCTCAGACGCTCTCAGAATCCGATGTATCTCACCAAAAACGGCAAAGCATGCGCGGTGATCATGGACTCGGACGCCTTCGATCGCATGGTCGCAGAACGAGTGGCAACGCGTGAACGCGAGCAACGCGTATACGACGGCATCCTGCGCGGCATCGAGGATTTCCAGAACGGCGATACCACACCTGCAGCCGATGCCTTTGCCGCCGTGCGCGACCGCAAGGGCTGGCACGCATGACGTGCCGCGTAACGCTTGCAAATAGCGTCCTCGACTTTATCGAGGAGCACGTGTATTCCGAACGCGTGCTCAAGCGCATTGAGACATACGTCGAGCTTTTGGAGGATTACCCTTATCTGGGCGCGGTGTATGCCCCCGACTACTCCGCTGCGCGGCCGCCTGTCCCCTGTCGCCACATCGATATTCCCGACACGCCTTTCACGCTGTACTATGCCGTCGATGTAGAGCGGGAAGAGGTTGAGATCTTCTACATCGACTTCTCCGCAGCCGATCCGCGCGGGCGGTTTTAGGCGGAGGCGGACCCGCCCACGTTCGCCACCTTCGCAAACGCCGGGTTCAAGTCCATGTCCCCATCGGTGTCGTACTCGCCTTTCAGGTTCTTCTCGAACACATATGATACCCCTGGTGCCGAGGCCCGCCCTTCATGGAATGCCAGCCGCCGCGTTGCGGAGGTGGACGCATGGGGAAAGAGATTGTTGTTTTTCATCCTGAGCAATTCCTCGAGGGCTTTGCCCATAGGCGAGGCGAAGCAAGGCCCGCCTTGGTTCCTCGGAGGAATCGTCGTGTTCTTAGGCCTGAGCAGCGAGGTAGTAGGCGAGCGCGTCACGATAGACCTCGGAGGTCTTGACACCCCTGCTACGGGCTATCGCGGCAACGCGCTGCGTGTCACGGGCGTCATAGATGACCGTCACACGCCGCTTCCCCACCGCGTCGAGGTGAGAGCCGGTGAAGACTTCACCATCCCCGCTCTGGTAGTCGCCGCTTTCGTAGGGCGCGGCCATCGCATCGAGGTCGGCGTCGGTGAGGCCGTGCTTCTTCATATACTCGGAAACGTTCATGCTTCTCACCTCTCCAATCCTAGCTCGCGGAGCGTCTTGCCGCTCGGCGGGGTCATACCATGGAACACGAAGAAGAAATCGTCCTCTTCGTCGTACTGGTAGACCAGTTCCACAAGCCGCCCCTTGCCGTCGAGGCCGACCGCCAGCCACTCGCCGGTGGGTCGCTGGCGATAGCTGATCATCCCGCGCATCGCGGCGGCGACATCGTCCGGCGTAACCTCCGGATGCCGCTGCGCAATCCTTGGATGAACCCCGATCGTGCTCAAGACGGCCCCCTCTCATCTATATGATATGACATCATATCATACTTACCCATAGGTAGCGCAGATAGCCCATCGCCTCCGTGATGGGGTCATGAAACGGGGCTCCCGCCTGCGCGAGAGCCCCACGTAGAAGCACTATGAGCCGGTGCATGCGCCCTTAGATGCGCTCCACCACGGCATCGCCCATGGCAGCGGTGCCGAGCACGCACTCCATGGGCGTCGCCGCGTCCGCGATGTCCCGCGTGCGCAGCCCCGCATCGAGCACGGACGTCACCGCGGAGCGCACGGCATCGGCCGCGTCGCCCATGTCGAAGCTGTAGCGCAGCATCATCTCCACGGAGAGGATCTGCGCGAGCGGGTTGGCGATCCCCTGGCCGGCGATGTCCGGCGCGCTGCCGTGGCTCGGCTCGTACAGCGCCACGCCGTCGCCCAAGCTCGCGCTCGCAAGCATCCCGAGCGAGCCCGTGATCTGCGCGGCCTCGTCGGAGAGGATGTCGCCGAACATGTTCTCCGTCACCACGACGTCAAACGTGGCAGGACGGTGGATGAGCTGCATGGCGGCGTTGTCCACGAGCACGTCCTCGAGCTCCACGTCCGGGTAGTCCGCGTCGTGCACGCGGTGGACGATCTCGCGCCACATGCGGCTCGTCTCGAGCACGTTGGCCTTGTCCACGCTCGACACCTTGCCGCGGCGCTTGCGCGCAGCCTCGAACGCCTGCCGCGCGATGCGCTCCACCTCGTACTCGCGGTACTCGAGCGTATCGTAGGCGCGCTGGCCGGGCTTGCCGTCCGCGCCCGCCCCCGGCTCGTCATAGAAGCGCTCGCGCCGGCCGAAGTACAGGCCGCCCGTGAGCTCGCGCACGATCATCATGTCCACGCCGTCCACGACCTCCGGGCGCAGCGTCGACGCACCCGCGAGCGCGGAGAAGATCTGCACGGGGCGCAGGTTCGTGTAGAGCCCGAGCTCCTTGCGGATCTTGAGCAGTCCCTGCTCGGGACGGGGCGCCGCGGGGTCGGTCGTGTCCCACTTGGGACCGCCGACGCTCGCGAGCAGCACGGCGTCCGATGCGCGCGCCGCGTCGAGCGTCTCATCGGGCAGCGGGCCGCCCGTCGCGTCGATGGCCGCGCCGCCGATGAGCGCGTCCTCGCAGGCGAACTCCACGCCGAAGCGCTTGCCCACGGCGGCGAGCACCTTCTTGCCCTCTGCCATGATCTCCGGCCCGATGCCGTCTCCCGGCAGCGTGCAGATGCGATAGGTCTTCCTCACGTTACAACTCCAACTTCTCGAGCTTGCTCCAGATGCGAACGGGTTATCGAGCGGCATACGCCCCCTCCATGTAAAAATACCCCTGGGGTTATTCTGCATCGGTGGTCTGCGCGAAGCGCTGCTTCGTGCGCTCCACCAGGCCGCCCGCCTCGATGATCTCGGCGATGAACGGCGGGAAGGGCTCGGCGGTGAAGGTCGCGCCCGTGTCGAGATTCGTGATGGTGCCCGTCTCGGTGTCCACCGCCACGCGCGCGCCGTCCGCGATGGCGTCGACGGCCTCGGGGCACTCCATGATGGCGAGCCCCACGTTGATGGCGTTGCGATAGAAGATGCGCGCGAAGCTCTTGGCGATGACGCAGCTCACGCCCGCCGCCTTGAGCGCCACGGGCGCATGCTCGCGGCTCGACCCGCAGCCGAAGTTCTCCTCGGCCACCACGATGTCGCCCGGCTGGACGCGCTCATGGAACGTGGGGTCGAGGTCCTCCATGGCGTGCGCCGCCAGGTGCGCGTGGTCCGAGCTGTTGAGGTAGCGCGCGGGGATGATGACGTCCGTGTCCACGTCGCGACCGTATTTGAAAACCGTGCCTTCGAAATGCATGGCGAACTCCTTACTTCCTGCTATGAACAAGGGCGAATGGGCGAACATGAGTCAATTGAACCCGTCCCCATTGACTCGGTGAGTCAATTGAACCCGTCCCCAATGACTCAGAGGTCGGAGGGGGCGGCGATGTGGCCGACGACAGCGCTCGCGGCGGCCACGGCCGGGCTCGCGAGGTACACCTCGGAGGTCGGGTCGCCCATGCGCCCCACGAAGTTGCGGTTCGTCGTGGAGATGCAGCGCTCGCCCGCCGCGAGGATGCCCATGTACCCGCCCAGGCACGGCCCGCACGTGGGGGTCGAGAAGACGCAGCCCGCGTCGATGAACACGTCGGCGAGGCCCTCGGCCATGCACTGCTTGAACACCGCCTGCGTCGCCGGGATCACGATGCAGCGCACGCCCTCGGCAACGCGGCGGCCGCGCAGCACCTCGGCGGCGGCGCGCATGTCCTCGATGCGGCCGTTCGTGCAGCTGCCGATGACCGCCTGGTCGATGGTGATGTGCGTGCTCTCGCTCACGGGATGCGTGTTGCTCGGCAGGTGCGGCCAGCTCACGCACGGCTTGATGTCCGCCGCGTCGATGCGCACCACGCGCGCGTACTCGGCATCCGGGTCGGCGTGGTATTCGACCGCCGGGCGCTGGCAGCGGCCCTCGAGCCAGGCGCGCGCCACGTCGTCGACCTCCATGATGCCCGCCTTGCCGCCGGCCTCGATGGCCATGTTCGAGATGGTCATGCGGCCTTCCATGGACATGTTCCGGATGGTGGAGCCGCAGAACTCCATGGCCTGGTAGAGCGCGCCGTCGACGCCGATGAGGCCGATGATGTGGAGGATGACGTCCTTCGCCGTGGCGCCGTCGGTGAGCTCGCCCTCGATTTCGAACTTGATGGTGGGCGGAACCTTGAACCATGCGCGGCCGGTCGCGAGGCCCACGCCGGCATCCGTCGAGCCCACGCCCGTCGAGAACGCGCCGAGCGCGCCGTACGTGCAGGTATGCGAGTCGGCGCCGATCACGAGGTCGCCGGGCACCACGGTGCCGGTCTCGGGCAGCAGCGCGTGCTCAATGCCCGCGCAGCCCTGCTCCCAGTAGTGCGTGATCTTCTGCTCATGGGCGAAGTCGCGCATCTTCTTGGTCTGCTCGGCGCTCTTGATGTCCTTGTTCGGCGCGTAGTGATCCGGCACGAGGCACACGCGGTCGCGGTCGAACACCTCGGTCGCGCCGAGCTCGCGGAACACGTCGATGGCGATGGGCGCCGTGATGTCGTTCGCGAGCACGAGGTCGAGGTCGCACTCGACGAGCTGCCCGGGGCGCACCTCCTCGAGACCCGCGTGAGCGGCCAAGATCTTCTCGGCAACGGTCATCGGTCGTGGCATGGTCAATTCCTCCTGATACTCTCTGCAGAGGGTTTGGGTCGTTCCTGCTTCGCTTGTCCTCGCTCGCTGCGCTCGCTGCGGAATCGCTCAGCAGCAACGACCCAAACCCTCTGACATCGCTTCCAATCCCAATACCCTCGAAGCTCCAGTACAACAAATTATAAATTGGCGTCCACGCGGCCTCTGAACCCGAATTCGGATCAGGCGTCGCGGGTTACGGCCGGCCGGTGCCCGCCATGCGGCGGCGCGGCCTCGCATATCGTCCCGCGTGCAGTTCACGCAGCGCTGTCTGAGCACGGGATGATATGCGGGGCTGCGCCGCCGCCCCGCCGGGCACCGGCCAAAGGAAGGTTACCTCGCCTGATCCGAGATGAGTCGGTTCAGCGCGTTCAGGTAGGCCTTCGTCGACGACACGATGATGTCGCCGTCGGAGCCGCGGCCGATGTACACCTCGCCGTTCTCGGCCGTCACGCGCACCGTCACCTCGCCGAGCGCGTCGATGCCGCGCGTCACGGCCTTCACCGAGAACTCGGCCAGGTCGTTCGCCACGGCGACGATCTGATCGACCGCCTTGTACGCCGCGTCGATGGGGCCGGTGCCGTACGCGCACGCGGTGAACGTCTCGCCGCCCATGTTCGTGAGCGTGATGGTGGCCGTCGGCGTGAGCGGGAAGCCGCAGGAGACCTGCACGGCGTCGAGGTTCCACACGGCGGTGCTCACGCGCTCGCGCTCGTGGACGATCGACTCCAGATCCTCGTCGTACACTTCCTTCTTCTTGTCCGCGACCTCCAGGAACGCCTGGTAGATGTCCTCGAACTCCTCGTCGGTGAAGGTGAAGCCCAGCTCGCCCATGCGATGGCGCAGCGCGGCGTGGCCGGAGCGCGCCGTGAGGATGATCTGCGAGCCGCCGGCGCCCACGTCCGCCGGATCGATGATCTCGTAGGTGTCGCGCGCCTTGAGCACGCCGTCCTGATGGATGCCGGAGGAGTGGGCGAAGGCGTTCGCGCCAACGATGGCCTTGTTCGCCTGCACCGTCATGCCCGTGATGGAGCTCACGAGCTTCGAGGCACGGGTGAGCTCCTGCGTCACGATGTCGGTGTGCGCGTCGAGCTCCTCACCGTGCATGCGGATGGCCATGACCACTTCCTCGAGCGCCGTGTTGCCCGCGCGCTCGCCCAGGCCGTTGATGGTGCACTCAACCTGCGTGGCGCCGTTGCGCACCGCCTCGATGGCGAGCGCCGTGGCCATGCCCAGGTCGTTGTGGGTATGCACGGAGATGGTCACGTCCTCGATGCCGTCCACGCGCTCGCGCAGGTCGGCGATGCGCGCGCCGAAGGCCCACGGCAGGTTGTAGCCCGTGGTGTCCGGGATGTTCACCACCGTGGCGCCCGCCTTCACGGCCGCCTCGACGATCCGCACGAGGAAGTCCTGGTCGGCGCGGCCGGCGTCCTCGGCATAGAACTCGACGTCGTCCACGAAGTTGCGCGCGAGCTTCACTGCGCGGACGGCGCGCTCGATGGCCTCGTCCTCCGTGAGGTGCAACTTGTCGCGCAGGTGGCTCGGGCTCACGCCCAGGCCGGTGTGGATGCGCGGGCGCTTGGCGGTACGCAGCGCCTCGGCCGCGACTTCGATGTCCTTGTCCACCGCGCGCGTGAGGCCGCAGACGGTGCACGCGTCGCCGGCGATGCGGCCGATCTCCTCGACGCTCTTGAAGTCGCCCGGGCTCGAGATGGGGAAGCCCGCCTCGATGACATCCACGTTCATGCGGATGAGCTGCCGCGCGATGATGAGCTTCTCCTCGGTGTTCATGCTCGCGCCGGGCGACTGCTCGCCGTCTCGGAGCGTGGTGTCGAAGATGTTGATCTTGCGGGTCATGGTTCCTCCTGTGGTCGTTGCCGGGCAGATGGCGTGGCAGGAGGCGTATCGCATATGTTCGCTGGATAAGGAGAAGCACCCCGTCGCGATGCGCCCTGCACGTCGGGCTTGATACGCGATGGGGTGCTTCCGATACCGAAAGTGAGAGCGGGACGAAGTACCCTAGCGCGTATCGGCGCCTAGTAGTAGCTCGTCTAGGGTTAGAAGCTGCGCGGCACGGAGCGCCGCCGGGGCGGTGGCGAATCCGATGTAGGCCGAACGCTTCATGTTCCCATCCTCTCTGTGCAGCCGCCGGTTCGCCCGGCCATCACTGCATTAGGATAAAGTGTACCAGAACGCGCGCCGCACGCCACAGGTAAAATTACCCCAGGGGTTATTTTACATGCGCGGCTAGCCGATCTCGGCGATGTCGGCCTGGTGCTCGCAGAACTCGTGGCGGTCGATCTGCTGGCGCACCACGTCCCAGTTCGCCTCAGATTCGAAGAGCGAGCTGTTGAACTGGACGATGGCGTCGCCGCTCACGTTGGCGAACGCGCTCTCGAGGTGGCCGCGCGTGAAGGAGTACGAATCCGCGTCGTAGGGCGCGTCGTACTGCTCCTGCACCGTGATGTTCAGCGTTTCCAGGTTGGGATAGACGCTGAACGCCGCGGCCGCATTGTACACGAGCGCGCGGTCGATCGCGTCGCCGTCGATGTCCTCCGGGACGTTCGCGTAGTACACGGTGAAGCTCGTCGCGTTGATGCTCGCCGTGTCATCCGCCGCCACATAGGTTCCGAGGGGCAGGCTCTCGAAGAACGATGCCGAGGGCTGGCTCTCGCCGCTGTATACCTGGAGCGCCGTGCAGTCGTGCGCGTCGATGGCATCCAGGAGCGCCATCGTCGCCTCGTACTCGCGCTGATCCTCGGGGTCGCCGTACGAGGGCTGGTTGCCCGTCGCGTCGGTCGAGGCGTTGTTGCCGCCCGTCGTCGCGTCCTGTCCGTTGCCCGCGCCGTTACCGTTCTGGCCCGCTCCCGGCGTGCTCACATCCACGATGTCCTCGACCGTGTCCTCGATGTGGTCGCCGCTCGGCTCGATCACGACGTTCCAGAGCACCATCGCGACGAGGATCACGGCGATGACCGCCACCGCGATCGCGAGCACCTTCATCCACGGCGTCTTCTTCTCCGCAGGAGCCTCTGCGGGCTGCGTGGGAGGCACGGCGCCCGCTGCCGTGGCACCCGTCTGCTCGGTCGCGGCGGCCGCATCGTCCGTCGCCGGCATGACGACGGTCGCCGGAGCAGGCTGCTCGGCCGTCGCGTCCGGAGCCGCGACGCTACCCGGCGCGGCCGCAGCTGTCGGCGCCTCCTTCGCAGCGCCCGACGGCTCGCCCGAGGCATCGTCATCCCCCGCGAGCACGTCATCGATGCTCGTGATGCTCGCCTTCGCGCGTTCGAGCGCCTCCGCCTCGCTCATGCCGCTCGCCACGTAATCCTCGTAGCGCGCGACCAGGTTGCCGTAGATCTCTTCCTTCAGCTCGATCATCTCGGCCGTAAGCACCCGGCCCTCGAAGAGATGCTCGACGTACATACGCAATTCGCTCATCGGTCTCCTCCGTCCTGCTTGAGCAGCCTATCGATGATCCGGCGCACGCGCACCCAGCGCTCGGTTGCCTCCTCGAGCTCGACCGCGCCCGCGGGCGTCACGCGGTAGTACTTGCGCCGCGCGCCCTGGCTCTCATCGCCCCAGTAGCTCTCGACGAACCCCTGCCCTTCCAGGCGCTTGAGGCTCGTGTAGAGCGACGGCTCCTTCATCTCGTACTCGCCGTGGCTCGCCGTTGCGATATCCTTCAGGATCTCGTACCCGTAGCTGTCGCCCTCTTTGAGCGTGCACAGGATGATCGCGTCGATGTTTCCCCGGATCAGGTCGCTTACCGCATCTCGTGTGGACATACCGTCACCTCCCTGGTGCCAGCTCTGCGGACGTCATGCCGCCCGTCGTTAGCGCCACTGTAACACATACTACTATGTGTGTCGATATACTTTTTGAGAAATGTATCTTGCGCGCTGCCCCGCCATGTCACGCGGCGCCCCGCCCCCCCCCGCGCTTCGCACACAAACTTGTCAACTTTGTTTACGAAGCCGCCTTCGCATCGCCCTTCGCGCATAAACTTGTCAACTTTACACGCGAACGAATCGTGGCCGGCGCGTCACGGTTTCACAAGCGTCGCGCGCGTGACGCCTGCCGCGCCGAGCATCTGCTCCAAGCGGCCTGGAGTGCGCACGTCGTTCCAGTTGAAGCGCACGATGCGTACATCCATGAGTGTCAAGCGAGATTCCCGCTGCCGCTCCTTCAGCAGCACGTCGATCGTCGACGAGCCCGCTCGCAGCTGCTCATCCTCATATTTCGCCCGGCCATCGAATTCGCCGAGCACCGTCTTGCCGTCAGTGAGTTCGAATACGAAATCGGCGCGATACGACTTCCTGGGTTCGAGCGGGTCGTCAAACGCACGCTGAATATCAGTCGGTGGAAGCCCCGCACGTATCATGACAGCGCGCGCTATGGACTCCCCGCCGCTCTCTGCGCGCCCATCCGCCCATCGTGCAACATCGCGCGCCTTCTCGACTCCCTTGCATCCGTGCGCGAGGCGCTCTACCTCCCGCCGCAAGTAGCTTGCATCCGCGCGCGCGATCCGAAGACAGCCATCCGCAAGAGCTAGCGCATCCTCGAAATCGCAGGCGCAGAGGCAATCAACGGTTGCCTCTACGAGCGATGCGACGGGGACGCCGTCGATTTTCACACATGAAGGATGCTGTCGATACCGCATTTCGACACGCTTCCCTCCGCGCTGGCTCGGCGAAGAGGCATACAGATGCAACGTCCCCAAGAGCGAATAGGTCACTGGAAGGCCGTGCATCACCGCCGCACTCAGCGAGCAGAACATTGCGTTCGGATGCGCCCACGCGTAGCCGCGAATCACATATCGCTCTTGATCGAGACGAGCGAGCTGCTCCCATGCATCACCGGGAGCGAACAACCGAGGAAACGGTTCAACGATGCTCTTATCGCGAATATGCCGACGCAGCATCTGCGCCTCCCCATACGACGCCGGGCTATAGCAGCGCCTCGCACTGAGCGCGTCGGTGACACACGCCAAGAGCTCTCCCCATGCCTTCGTACGCCGTAACGCCATCCCACACCTCCGCCCGCCGGTTGTGGCGCTAGCGTAGCGCGAAAACGTTTTCCCAGCTAGATGGATGATTCTTACACGTTTCTGGCACAAATCTGACCGGGCAGCTCAGGTGGGTTGCGCCTCGTGGAAAACTCGCTGCGGCAAGGCCTCTCAATCGGCAAACGGCCTCAGCGCCGCCGCAAACGGCGAGTGCAACTGACAAACGATCGCATGCAGCAATCTTCCTCGCATCCCGTCGAACCCTTCACGCACAAACTTGACAACTTTGCACACGAAACGTCCTTGTAAGCGCCCTTCATGTGGAAAACCGTCAAGTTTGTCGATGAAGCCGGCGGCTCGAGGGGGACGGTCGCGCGCTGTCACGCGGACGTTGCCCCTGCGCCAAACAAAAAAGCCGGCTCCCGAAGGAACCGGCTTCGCACAACTGAAATGAGCTGCAGAGCAACCTGCAGGCGCTGCGTGCCTACTCGGCCATGAAGTCGCGCGTCACGGACGAATCGACCTTGACGCCGGGGCCCATGGTGGAGGAGAGCGCGATGCTCTTCACGTAACGGCCCTTGGCGGAGGACGGCTTCACGCGCAGGATCTCGGTGTAGAGCGCGGCGTAGTTCTCCACGAGCTTCTGGTCGTCGAAGGAGACCTTGCCCAGCGGCACGTGGCAGATGCCGTAACGGTCGGCGCGGTACTCGACGCGGCCGGCCTTGAGCTCGCCCACCATCTTGGCGACGTCCATGGTCACGGTGCCGAGCTTGGGGTTCGGCATGAGGCCGCGGGGGCCGAGGATCTTACCGATGCGGCCGACCTTGGCCATCATGTTCGGCGTGGCGATCGCGGCGTCGAAGTTGATCTCGCCGCCCTGGATGGCCGCGACGAGCTCGTCGGAGCCGATGATGTCGGCGCCGGCCTCTTCGGCCTCGCGAGCCTTCTCGCCCTCGGCGAACACGGCGACGCGGACGGTCTTACCGGTGCCGTGGGGCAGGGAGATGGAGCCGCGGATGTTCTGATCCGCCTTACGGGTGTCGATGCCCAGACGGAAGTGCGCCTCGACGGTCTCGTCGAACTTGGCGGGCGCGATCTCCTTCACGAGGCGGACGGCCTCGAGCGGGGTGTAAAGCTTGAACTTCTCGACCTTTTCCGCGGCGGCGCGGAAATTCTTTCCATGCTTCGGCATGTGCTACCTCCTGTGGTCACAGGGCGCGTGCCCTCCCACATCGTTGCGCGCCCCATTGCGCGCGAACGGGCGCACCACCTCGGCGCGCCCGCGAAACAACACGTTACTCGGCGATGGTCACGCCCATGGAGCGGGCGGTACCGGCGACGATCTTCTTGGCGGCCTCGATGTCGTTGGCATTGAGGTCGGGCATCTTGATCTCGGCGATCTTCGTGAGCTGCTCCTGGGTGAGCTGGCCCACCTTGTCGCGCTGCGGAACGGCGGAGCCGCTCTTGAGCTTGAGCTCCTTCTTGATGAGGTGCGCCGCAGGCGGGGTGTGGCACTCGAACGCGAAGGTGCGATCCTCGAAGACGGTGATGACGACGGGGATCACGTCGCCCATCTTGTCCTGCGTGGCGGCGTTGAACGCCTGGCAGAACTGCATGATGTTGACCTGGGCAGCACCAAGGGCGGGGCCCACGGGGGGCGCCGGGTTGGCCTGGCCGGCAGGAATCTGGAGCTTGATGACGGTGGCAACCTTCTTCTCAGCCATGTCAAAACCTTCCTGAACCGAAAGCGGGGTGAATCAAACGAATATCGTCAGCGCGCTTGCGTTAGAAGCACCCGACCAGATGAGCGGTCCGGTCGAGAAGCGCCCGCGCGCGAACAACCAGCCTTACAGGGCGACGGTGATCTGGTCGAAGCCGAGCTCGACGGGCGTGTCGCGGCCGAAGATCTGCAGGACGACCTTGACCTTGCCGGACTCGGGGTTGACCTCGGACACCATGCCGTTGAAGTCCGCGAGGGGGCCGGAGGTCACGCGCACCGGCGTGCCGACCTCGAGGTCGACCGTCATGCGCTTGGGCGCCTCGCCCTTCTTGGACTTGCGCATCATCTTGTTGTACTCGTCGCGCGAGAGCGGCGCGGGCTTGCCGTTGCCACCGAGGAAGCCGGTGACGCCCGGCGTGTTGCGCACGCAAGTCCACGCGTCGTCGTCCATCTCCATGCGCACGAGCACGTAGCCCGGGAAGATCTTGACGTCCTTGGTCTCGCGCTTCCCGCCCTCTTTGATCTCGGTCACGCTCTCCATGGGAATCTCGATATCGAAGATGCGATCCTGCATCCCCATGGTCTCGATGCGGTGCTCGAGGTCGCTCTTGACGCTCTTCTCGTAGCCGGAATAGGTGTGGACGACATACCAACGCTTCGACATGGTCTAGCTCCTTAGCCCAGAGATGAGGAAGAGACCCTCGCCGATCACGAAGTCGAGCACGGCGATGACGACGCCCACGACCACGAGGGACGCGATCACCACGAGCGAGTAGTTGACGAGCTCCTTCTTGCTCGGCCAGGTGACGCGGCGCATCTCGGTGCGCACGGCGCGGAAGTAGTTGCGGATGCGGCCGAAGAAGCCGGGCTTCTCGTCCTTCTTCTTCTTGGCCTTCGCCTTCTCCTTGGAGGCCTTCATATCGGCCTTGGCGCGGGCGACGCTCTTCGACGCGCTCTCGGCGTCCTTGGCAGCCTTGCGCGAGACGCCCTTCTTGGGCTCGGCCGCAGCCTGAGCCTTGGCCGGAGCAGACGACGCCTGCGCGTTGCGCTGCGAAGCCTTCTTCTTGTTCTTCTTGTTGGCCATGCTCGCTACCTCCGGGCGCAGGGCGCTTAACATACAGAAACCGTAAGCCCCGAGAATACGAGGCTTACGGATTGAAGACTGGCACGCCAGGAAGGACTCGAACCCTCAACACTCGGTTTTGGAGACCGATGCTCTACCAATTGAACTACTGGCGTGTAAGGGGTTGGAGACTAACGGGTCTCCTTGTGAACCGTATGCCGACGGCACCAGGGGCAATACTTCTTGATCTCCATACGATCAGGCATGGTTGCCTTGTTCTTGGTCGTCGTATAGTTACGACGCTTGCACTCGGTGCAGGCAAGGGTGACGAGAGTACGCATGAATCTAATTACCTCCAAATACCGCCCCGTACGGGCACGATGGAATACGATAGCATCTGCGCTCTTATCCTGTCAACGGTTTATTCGCTGGGCAGCGTGAATGCAGATGCGTTCCATAACTGCTACCCACCGTTTTGGGAAGCGAACTCGTGCGTTCGCCATCGGGCGGAAGTTCGTTTCGCGAAACGGTGGAACGTAAAAACCCGGCTCCTCGTGATGAGGAGCCGGGTTCCTAGATCACACGATCCGAATACCTCGGCTACCCGAAGTTACTCGATGATGGTGGAGACGACGCCGGAGCCGACGGTGTGGCCGCCCTCGCGGATAGCGAAGCGCAGACCCTCCTCCATGGCGATCGGGTGGATGAGGTCGCCCTCGATGGTGATGTGGTCACCGGGCATGGCCATCTCGGTGCCCTCGGGGAGCTTGACGGTGCCGGTCACGTCAGTGGTACGGAAGTAGAACTGCGGACGGTAGCCATCGAAGAACGGCGTGTGGCGGCCGCCCTCCTCCTTGGTGAGGACGTAGACCTCGCCGGTGAACTTGGTGTGCGGGTGCACCGAACCGGGCTTGCAGAGAACCTGGCCGCGCTCGATGTCCTCGCGCTTGATGCCGCGCAGGAGGATACCGACGTTGTCGCCAGCCTCGCAGAAGTCCATGGTCTTGCGGAACATCTCGATGCCGGTGGCGACGGAGGACTGGGTCTCCTTGATGCCGACGATCTCGACGGGCTCGTTGAGCTTGAGCACGCCGCGCTCGACACGGCCGGTAGCGACGGTACCACGGCCGGAGATGGTCATGGTGTCCTCGATGGCCATGAGGAACGGCTTGGCGTCGTCGCGCTCGGGGGTCGGGATGTACTCGTCAACGGCGTTCATGAGCTCGCGGACGGAATCCATCCACTTCTCCTCGCCGTTGAGGGCGCCGAGAGCGGAGCCGCGGATGACGGGGATGTCATCGCCCGGGAAGTCGTACTCGGAGAGGAGCTCACGGGTCTCCATCTCGACGAGGTCGATGAGCTCGTCGTCGTCAACCATGTCGCACTTGTTCAGGAACACGACGATGTAGGGCACGCCGACCTGACGGGCGAGCAGGATGTGCTCGCGGGTCTGGGCCATGGGGCCGTCGGTGGCGGCGATGACCAGGATAGCGCCGTCCATCTGGGCAGCACCGGAGATCATGTTCTTGATGTAGTCGGCGTGGCCAGGGCAGTCGACGTGCGCATAGTGGCGGTTGGCCGTCTCGTACTCGACGTGCGCGACGGAGATGGTGATGCCGCGCTCGCGCTCCTCGGGAGCCTTGTCGATGTTCTCGAAGGCGGTGAAGTCGGCCTTGCAGCCCTCGGTCTCGGAGAGAACCTTGGTGATGGCAGCCGTCAACGTGGTCTTGCCGTGGTCGACGTGGCCGATGGTGCCGATGTTAACATGCGGCTTTGTACGCTCGAACTTTTCCTTGGCCATAAAGCCCTCCTCCTTAAGGTCGTCCCCGCTGAGGGACTTGCCCTTTAACTTAAGTGGCTCCCCCACGTACATAGAGAAGCCACCGTGTTACCTGGTAGCGGTGACTGGATTCGAACCAGTGACGCCACGGGTATGAACCGTGTGCTCTAACCAGCTGAGCTACACCGCCGTACTGGAGCCTGCGACCGGACTTGAACCGGTGACCTCCTCGTTACCAACGAGGTGCTCTACCGACTGAGCTACACAGGCACTTGACTTCTGGTGGGAGCGCAAGGATTCGAACCTTGGTAGGCAGAGCCAACGGGTTTACAGCCCGTCCCCATTAACCACTCGGGCACACTCCCACGTGAAGCAAGACCCACGAAGCCGGACGTCCATGCGGAAATTCCGCCATCGCGAGCAAACGAATATTAGTACAAGCCGTCGCCGCTCGTCAACCGAAATGCTCAAATACACGCGTCCGGGCGTATCCTATAGCTTCGACCTGCGGTTTCCTCGAAATGAGCCATGAGGAGCTTGTGAAGACCGAATGGGTTGGTTGGGGACGTGTTCCTTCCAACCCCTTTTGAGATGAAGTCGCGCTCGGTCAAAAAGGGGTTGGAAGGAACACGTCCCCAACCAACCCATCTAGCCGAGGTCGAGGGTGGCCTGCACGGTGCAGCGCTTCCGCTCGTCGCGGATGAGCGCCTGGAGCTTCGCCGCGATCTTCTCGTACTTCACCTGCGCAGCGTCCTTGCCCGCCGCCCGGTCGCGCGCGGTCGCGCTCGCGAGCACCGCTGCGCGCTCCTCGTTGCCGAGTCGCTCGGTGCGGTACGTCTCCACGACGCCCTCGAGGTCCTCGATCGTCGAGAGCCCCGCCGCGCGCGCCTCCCCCTCATAGGTATAGAAGAGCTTCACCGGTCGCCCCGCGAGGAGCAACTGCACGGCGTTGCGGAGCGTGCCCGAGCTCACCTGCAGGTTGCCGAAGCGGTTGACCTCGATGGGGTTGAAGTACGCGAGTCCCCAATCCGCCCGCTCCCCCATGACGCGATCCTTCGCCGTCTGGAGGGCGCGGCCCGTGGTACCCGGCTCGCCCGCCACCACCTCCACGGCCCAAGCGGGATCCACCGTCACGCGCGGGCGCGTCCGCACGGTGAACACGCGAACGCCCGGGTATGGCGCACCCCGCCACGAGCGCAGGTAATCGAGGGTAAGCGCGTCGACCCCGCGCTCGGAATCCCCTACGAGCACGCCGAAGCCCTGCTCGCAGATGCGGTCGATGGACTGGCAGAACGCCTCGGGCAGCCGCGCCAAGCTGCGCGAGCCCGAAATGAATACCTGCGGCATGGCTTCCTCCTTGCTAACTCCCGAATGGGTTGGTTGGGGACGGGTTCCTTCCAACCCATTTTGACGGACACGGCGCCATTCCAAAAATGGGTTGGAAGGAACCCGTCCCCAACCAACCCATTTTGCTATCAGTCGCCCTTGCCGGTCTTCACGAGCGCGAACGGGTAGACGGCCTTCGCGCCGGCGCGCACGAGCTCGGACGCGATCACCGCGAACGTCCAGCCGGAGTCGACCATATCGTCCACGAGGAGCACGGTCTTGCCCGCGATGCGCCCGGGCTTGGCCACCTCGATGGTATCGCGGATGTTCTTCGCCTGCAGCACCGAGCTGTTGAGCGTCTTCTGCGCGGCGCCCTCGGCGGTCTTGCGCACGACGCCGTCCATGAACGGCACCTTGAGCGCGTGCGCCAAGCGCTCGGCGAAATCCGGCACGAGCCGGGGATGGCGCAGGCTCGGTACGGCGACCACCGCGTCGATGCCCGTCCCCGCCGCCGCGCTGCGCAGGTAGCGCGCGGACTCCAGGAGCAGCTCGTCCGAGAAGCGACCGTCGCGGTACTTGCCCGTCGCCGCGAGCTGGCCGAGAAGAGAATAATAGTTGTCCGAAAGGATCCAACCGCGGCCGCACTGCTCCTCCGCCGCGATGCGGCTGCCATCCGGCCAGAGCTTCCGCGGCTTCACGAAGCCATGGCGGTTCTTCTCGAACAAGATCGCCTCGTCCACGAGCACCTTATCGAGCTCCACAGGAAAGAGCGGCCCGCCCGCGCAGTTCGCGCAGATGCCGCAGTGGTCCTTGGCATCCGGCGCGTCGAGCTCGTCGGCGATGAACTTCATGAGGCAGCCGTCGGTGCGCAGGAACTCCTTGAAGCTCGCGAGCTCGTCGTAGCGCGTGTTGCGCAGCTCGGCCTGGCGCTCGCGCTCCGCCTGCGCATCGAAGCTCGCCTGCTCGTCCACGCAGAAGACGGTTTGCCAGCTGCCCCGGGCGTTCTTCCGGCGCTCCGTGAAGAGGTAGCCGTGAACCTGGAGGTACTTGAGCGCCTCGTCGAGCTTGCCCGCGGTCACGTTCACCTCTGCGGCAATCGCGCGCTTGGGAGCCCCGTCGCGGCAGAGCTCGATGATCTTCTCGAGCAGGTCCGGCTCGGCGAAGGCGGAATCGATGAAGCTGCGCAGGATGCCCTCGTCCTCGGGACCGTGCAGCAGCACCGCGTAGGCGCGCTTGCCGTCGCGGCCGGCGCGGCCGATCTGCTGGTAGTAGCTGATGAGGTTCTGCGGCAGCTGGAAGTTGACGACGAAGCGGATGTCCGCCTTGTCGTAGCCCATGCCGAGCTTGATGGTGCAGCAGAGCACGCGCACGTCGCCCGCCTCGAAATCCGCGAGCGCGCGGCCGGACACCTCCGCATCGAGGCCGGAATGGTACGCGCGGGCGGAGACGCCGTGCTGCTGCAGGTACTCGGCGACATGCTCGCAATCGCGCTGCGTGAGGCAGTAGATGAGCCCCTGCCCCTCCGCGAGGCCGCCGCCCCGGCCGAGCGTCTGGGCGAGCCAGGCGAGGCGCTCCTCACGGGTCTGCTCGGGGTTCACCTGGATGGCGAGCTCCTCGCGGATGAGGTCGCCGCGCACGACGCTCAGGCTGTGTCCGAGCTGCGCGCGGATGTCCCGGATCACGCGGTCGTTCGCCGTGGCCGTGGTGCCCAGGATGGCGGCGTCCTCGGGCAGGTTCTGCAGGAAACGCGACACGCGCTGGTAGTCCGGGCGGAAGTCGTGCCCCCAGTCCGAGATGCAGTGCGCCTCGTCCACCACGAAGAGCCTGATGCCGTGCACACCGGCGAGCCGCTTCATGAACCCCTCGTTCGAGAGGCGCTCCGGCGAGATGATGAGAGCATCGTAGGTGCCGAGCTGGGAGAAGACCTCCTCCCAATCGTCGCGGTTGCCCGAATTGATGGTCGCGACGTTCAACCCAAGCCGCTTCGCCGATTCGATCTGGTTCTCCATGAGCGCCAGGAGCGGGCTGATGATGAGCGTAGGGCCGGCACCCTGCGCGCGCAGGATCTTCGTGGCCATGAAGTAGACGAGCGACTTGCCCCAACCCGTCTTCTGCACCACGAGCACGCGCTTGCCCGTCGCGGCGTCGACGATCGCCTCGAGCTGGCCCGCGCGGAACTCTGCCCCCTCGCCATACGCGTCGCGAAGGAGGGCGGTCGCTTGGCGCGCGGCAGCATCGCGCTCGGGAGAGGGAACGTCGGCCTGTGCCGGCTCCTCTACACGCACGGACTCCCCTTCTGCGACGCCTGCCGTCGCGTCTTCCCTCTTCGACTCCTCTGCACCCGGCGTGCACTCGAGGAGCTTGGTGAAGATGGGGTCGCGCAGGTCGAAGAGGTAGCAGTCGTTCGCGTTGCGCGGGTCGCCCTTGCGACGCAGGTAGTTGTGGTGCACGAGCGCGCGCTCCTCGATCTTCGCGCGCATGTCGGCGAAGCGCGCCACCCACACGCCCTCGAGCGGCTCAATCTCTACGTCGCGATAGGCAAGCTGCTCCCAATGCACGTAGAGGTAGATGTCGCACTCCGGGTAGAGCTCGCAGTAGCGGCGGTAGTCCTTCGCGTCGAACGTGATGGTGAGGCGCGGGTCGAGCCGCCGCGCAAGCGGACGGCCGGCCTCGTCCTGCGTATAGCGGGCGCAGGTAAAGAACGGCGTCATGAAGCTCTTGAGGTCGGCGGGGCGGTCGTTGTCGTAATCGTGCAGGTCGATGGCGTAGGGATTCGTCGCCTTCTCCGGGTTGATGCGCACGTCGCGCCCGGTGAGGGGCACGATGCGTGCAACGAAGTCCCCCTCGAGCTCCTCGCCCTTGCGGCACCATGCGTCCTTGTCCTCGGTGTCGATCTCTTGCGGCGTGCGGTCCGGATACGGGTCGCCGGGTCTCGGGGTGGGGACAGCCGTCTGAGCTTGCTCGCCGGGCTTGTCATCGCGTTTCAGCGGCACCGTGAGCATGCCCGCGCTGTCGAGCGCCTCGAGCACCAGCTGGATGCCGGCGCCGGAAAACCATGGGTATGCATATAAGCTCGTATCATGCCGTTCAATTCCGCGTGCAATCCCTGCCTCGGTGGGAACCGTGCAACGCCTGCCCGTGCGCTCGAATGTCTGGTACTCGAGGAGCCCGGCATCGCGGAACTTCTGAAAAAACTTGCGCGCGATGGCATCGATGCTCGCATCTGAGCTGATGAGCCCCTTTTCCTTGAGCTGGGTTATCAGAGCGGAAAGCGACCCGCCCTCAAGATCGGTATATACCGCATCTGCCATACAAAGGCTCCTCTCTCGTAAGCCTGCGAGCCAGGACGCCCGCCGTATGGGGTGCCCTAGCGTTTGCGATGATTATGTCATGTCGCCCGGACAAAACCGAACGCGACAGCTCGCCGGTTTAGGACGAAGAGGTGGTCGAGTCCTGTCCGTCCGTGGGGCTATTGGCAGGCACGAAGCGCTCGATCGGCTCGCACACCGCCTTCTGCGCCTCCCTCTCCATCGCGGCGGCGTTGTTGTTCGAGCTCTACCCGCTCACGGCGACGTCTCCGCTCGGTTTCGGCCTCTTCCTCGCGCCGCCGCTTCCGATCCTCCTCGAGCGCCCGCGCGTAGTCGCGCACAGCCTTTTCCGCCGCTGGCTCAAGAATGCCTTGGCGCTGATCGATGGCTGCGGTTATCGAGGATTGATGGCGCCGAGCGTCAGCGGAATGGGGACATGCGGCAACCCATGCATCTGCCAGCTCGGCAGCCTTTTTCAACGCTTCCAGCCTGCGATCGCGCACGGAGGAGTTATCGACCCTGGTTATTCCGTAAAGCTGGGCGGCAAGATCGTCGATGGCGGCGCCCCCCGTTGGAAGCCGGTCGAGCCCCTTCTTCTCATAGCTGAGCCGCATAAGCATACGATACCCGAAATCCCGGTACTGCTCGCTCAGGCTTCCCGTCAAGGCGCAGGCGTTCCGCCGCACTTGCAGCTCGTTGGTGAGCATGCAGTCCATTTGGAGGGCCAGAAACACACTCGACTGCAGCCTGCTCCTCTTAGAAAGACCGTTCCGCCACCGAGGATCGCACGGATCTGCCTTCGCAAAGGCGGCGTACACGTCGAACAGATTCATCGGAATGGCGAACAGCACGTTGATTAACTGCTCCAGGGAAGCGAGAGCCCGCAGCTCATCGTCTGTCGCGCATCCGTAATCAAATGCGCGCAACGCCTTCGCATCATCAAGAAGGCTTTGCTGATAATACCTTACCCATTCCTCCGCGGCACCGCTGAGCTTGGACTTGCACGATACTCTCTGAATCGACTGCGAGCCCCAGTCGCCGATGCAGGCCCCATCATAGGCGCAATACACGCCGTTATAGGTGTCGGCAATGCGTGTCGCGAGTGTGCGCAGACGATCATCGATCAGCACGCGAATGCTCTTCCGAAGCGCAGCGACCTCCTTGCCCGTAGCGAACTTTTCTCTCTCCTTGGCAGCAACGGCCAGATTGGCGGTCGCCCGCCTCGCCTTATTCTGCTCCTGCCAAGCGTCGTCGTCGATGAAACCCATAGCCACAGCCCTCCCATCTGCATGCGGGGCACGGGGCGGGGCCGCCGCCCCGTGCGGGCCACGCACTCTCCCGTGCCCTCTCGGCCATCTTAGCGCTTCGCGGGTACCGCTCCCCGCCCGACCGGCACCACCGGCCGGGCAGCGGCACGCCGCCACCCCGTATACGCGAGGATATCCCGCGCGGGCGTGCCGTCCTCGCCGCAGAGCGCCCCGGCGACGACCTCGCCGTCCTTATAGAAGTAGATGCGCACGACGAATACGCCCCGCCGGGCCAATAAGAAGGCTCGTCGATGGCGAAACGTATGCGTGCGAGGCCTGTCGACTCGGCATTGACGGCTTCGTACTTCTCGCGCGAGGTGAACATGGCGCCCTCGGCCTTGCGCCCGAAGACGACGCTTGCGGTATCGGGCATGTGCGCGCCCCTTCCCAACGGATACGGAACTTGTTCGGGTATTGAAAACGTGTTGCGAACACCGGCTGGGAAAACCGCCATTCAACGCGCTCGCGTCGCTCAGTCAACGAGACGGAACCCGCCGTTCTTGCCTCCCCGGCGAGCGGCTCTTTCTTTCCTCACTGCTGCATACATGCTGGAAATATCCCAGTCGATCCAATCGCGCCGCCGTTCGAACAGCGCGGCCTCATGCGACACGATCTGATACGGAATGTGGCGGTCGTCTCCGACCCAGCTGCGGTACTCGTCGATCTGCTCCTCGCTCTTGAAGAACACGCGCATGATGTAGCGGGGCGGAATCGCCCCGAACACGAACACCTCTGCGTTAGGGTCGCTGACTTCCCAGGGCTTCAAGTCCCATTTGGTGCGGGAGTAGCCTCCCCCTGGGCTCGGGCGGCCGTCTTCGAACATGCTTTCCAACGCCCGCGCGCCGTAGGACGTCTCCCATTTGATGCGAAACAGACCGCCGACCGCGCCGGTCGGGAAGAACGAGCAGTTCAGCTCATACAGCACGCTGGGATCGAGTTCCAGCAGCACGAACGTGTCTCCCGGGCTCGTCTCGCCCCGTTCCCGTTTATGCTGCTCAAGGGTGTGAAGCACCTCGAAATTGACTCCGGAAATGTACACGGAAACGGTATCGGCGAGTTCCTGACAACACAGCCTGCTATTGACGGCAGCGTCGATCTTCCGACGGGCGAGCTCGTTCCTGGACAGGATCCCGTGCTCGAAAATGCTGTCGAGGTTCCTCGCTTGGGTGAGGTGGTACAGCTTCTTGATCCCCCGGTCTTGGACAACCTTCTTGATGGATGCGGCGCGATGCTTCGCTTCGATGAGCTCGCGACCCCGGCGCCCGGCTTCACGCCAGCGCTCCATATCCTGGGATGGCTGCCCGTGCGAGATGGTTTCCTCTGACATAGCTACCTCCTGGCTAGGCGAATCATGGGATTACCCGTTGCGGTACGGGGCAGACTAGATTCACTCAAGCGGCATGCTTGCGAACTCGTCGAATGCGCGCTCGGACTCCGCATGGGGCATGCAGGGAATCGGGGTGCTGTTGATCGGCCGCGTCGTCATCGCTCATCATCTCGCTATCGATGCATGGCGGTAAACGTCTTGAAGGCTCGCGCGCTTTCCTCATCGCTCGGCAGCGTGGGGTCATCGTCGACGGCAGGGAAGATTGGCATCGCGTTGCGCAGCTCATCGAGGTCGATGTTGAGGTTGTCGTCGCCGACACCGTGGAAGTGCGCCTCGCAGACGATGCTCTCGGGCAGAAACGGCGCGCAGTGGATGGCGCGCGTCAGCTCGTCGCAGGCGTTCTGGTTGCGCGGTACGTCGAGTACGCCGAGGGTATAGTCGTCAACGTGATAGCCGTTGGTCTGCTTGTGTGACTCGGCGATGAGGCGCTCCGCGGCGATGCGCTCGTCGGGCGTCAGCCGGTGGCGCCAGGACGCGTTAACGCCGAGCCTTTTGGCGAGCATCCAGGCCACATAGGCGATGGTTTCGGACTCGCCGTAGATGTGACCTGCGGTCGGCGTCTCGGGCAGCTTGGCGAATGCGGTGAGCTCGGGGCTTGGTGTCCCGATCGCGTACCCGAGGTCGTGTTCCAGGTGCTGCGCCCAGCAGGACATCATGGGCATCTGGTACATCTCCCGCATGATGTCGTCGCATTCGTCCTGGTCATAGGGCGCCTCGAAGGCGATGATGGGCTCGTCCTTGTACGCCTCGCGCGTGCGCTTCGTCTGGCAGGCGCGCAGGGCGATACCCGCGGGATCGAGCGAGCCTGCGGGGAGCTCGCGGCGGGTGTAGCCAGCGGCGCCGAAGAGCTTCTGGTTATCGTCGAGCACGCGCTGGACGAAGGCCGCCTCACGAGGGTGCAGTCCGATGACACCACGGCCGGGTTGCATGTTCACGAAGCCGGGATAAAGTGTGTCGAGCATGATGTTTCCTCTCTGTGCTGGGGCGGCGCTCCGCCCATTGCTCAAATACTGATACTCGCGTGTTGGAATATTTGATTGTGAAATGCGGAATCGCGATGCGCTCCCTGGCCTCTTATAAGACAGAACTTGAACTTGATGCGCCCGAATGCGCGGCCGATTCGAAACGGCAGCTTTCATTCGGGCGCAGTGCCGAAACCAGTCCGAGCAGGGAGCTCGCTTTGCTAATTAGGCCGGTCTTCAATCTCATCTGCGAGCAGTCGCGCACGCCAGTCGGCCGACATATGAAAGAGACGCATGAGCGTGACCACGCGCGCCGCTTCATCAACGGAGTAGACCGCGATGTAACCCCCGATCGCCGTACAGCGGTACTCGGAGCCCTCCACGCGCCCGCCCAGGAGCGGAAAGGTTTCCAGCGTGTCGAGCTTCGAGAGGTACGTGCTGTAGAGCCTGGCGGCACTCGAGCGTCCGACTTCGCGGAGCCTCCAGCTGAGAGCGGTGTCTAGATCATCCTCGAAGCGCCTTGTTGCCAAGATCTCGTATCTATGCAAGACCGTACCTCGCACCCAAATCGCCCGCGACGTCCCGCGCCGGCCTCACGCGGCTGGCGGCGACGTCGGCCTCAGCCTCTGCGAGCCGGGCGCGGAAGTCCCCCTCGTCCGTCACCTCGAGCGGATCCGTCGGCACGGCGGACACCCAGGCGCGCCGCCCGTCGAATGACCAGTACACGCGCGCGCCGTCCGCAATGCCCAGAGCCGTCCGTACCTCCTTGGGGACGGTCGTTTGCCCGCCCTTCGTGAGTTTCGTGCTCATCATCGTGACCATGCGGCACCTCCGAATCATTAATTTCAATGATTATATTGATTTTAACACGACGCGCGTCGCGCCATGCCTGGTCTAGAAGAGATGCCCCTGTCCACCTGCGGGATCAGCGGCCGTCTCGCTTGCCACCCCCTGGAACACGATCTCGCGGAAACCGTCCTCGGATTCCAAGGCGTCCCGCAGCAACCCCTGCCGGGATAGCGAGACGAAGATCGCCGCCGCCTCTGCCTGGCAATTGATTGATCGCTTGGGGTTGAACTCGATACATGCGCGTTTCCTTCCCTCTCGACGTCGACCTGCAATGGCGAAACAAGCCGGGTCGCGCGCAAGCGCGCCGCTCGGGCTCGACCCGGCACGCCCTCCCCTACGCCACCTTACGCGGCTCGACGATCGCGTCGGCGAAGCCCAGCTCGACGGCGCGCTCGGCGGTGAGAAACGTGTCCTTGGCGGTGAGCGTCTGCACGCGCTTCACGGAAAGGCCGCTGCGGTCGGCGAGGATCTGGCTGAGCGTGCGGCGGAGCCCCATGAGGCGGCGGCTCGTCTCCTGCACGGAGAGCGCCGAGCCGCCGGCGTTCTGGATGAGCGGGTCGTGGATCATGAGCTCGGCGTGGGGGAACATCTCGCGGCGGTCACCGGAAACGAAGATAATCGCGCCCATGGACGCGGCGGTATCGAGGCACACGGTGCGCACGGGGCATGCGATGGTGCGCATGGTGTCAACGATGGCGAGGCCGGCGGAGACGCTGCCGCCCGGACTCGCCACATAGAGCGTGACCTCGGCGGAGGTGTCATCGTGCTCGAGTTGGAGCAGCTGCTGGCAGATGTCGAACGCCATGGCGGCATCGATCGCTCCGGTCACGGAGAGCTCGCGGCGGGAGAGCATCTCGTCGTAGATACTCGTGAGCGCGATGCCGCGCGCCGTCTCGCGCATGGTGCGGGGACTGATGATGCGTTGTTCCATGAAGATTCCTCTCTCTTGGGCTACACGGTTTGAACAGACTAGACAGGTGCTGGGGCGGGGCTAGAACGGAATTTCCTCGTCGAGCGTGAACGAACACGCCTCCCCCATGGAAACGGGATCGACGGGTTCACGCGCGGGCGCTGCTTCCGGAGCCCTCTGCCCCGACGTCTCGAACGGAGCGGCAGCCGCAGAGACGAGCTCTGCGTAGCGCGGGTGTTCCTCTAGGCGGTAGCTCTCAACTTCCTCGGCACGCCGACCGCGTACGAAGAGCCAGGCGCGACCGGAGGGCAGCTCGAGCAGGGTCTTCGGCATCCGATCCGCACGCTCGGAGAAGCAGCGCGCCGTGTCGAGGTCCTGGAAGCCCAACGCGAGCTGCACGTCGCAGTTGCCCATGATGGACATGGCGCGCGACCGGCCGTAGCGTGCCTCGAGCTGATTCACAGACTGCAGCAGCAGCGTGACCCAGATCTCTCGACTGCGTGCGACGGCGAGCAGGTCGTCGATGTTGTTGATGTAGAGGTTCGCGAAGTCGTCGAGGAAGAGCCGTACGGGAACGGGCATGCGGCCGCCCGGGCAACGGTCCGCTTCGCGCAGGAGCGCCTTGAAGGCCTGGTCGACGAAGAGGCTCGTGAGTGGATCGAGCGCGCGGTCGATGTCGCTCATGGTCACGAAGAGCGCGCGGCGCTCGTGGCCGAAGCGGGCGAAATCGACCTGGCGGGAGGCGGTGTAGAGTCTGAGCGCCCCGTCGAACCCCAGGCACATGAGCTTCTCGGCAATGATGCCGATGATGCTCGCGTTCATCTTCTCGGCATCGCGCGTGGAGGCGTAGCGCAGGTACATCGAGGATGCGAGGCTATCGGGGTCGCTCACCTCGAGGTCATCGAGCAAGCGGAATGTCGCACCGTCATTCAGGTGCTCGGCAAGCTCGACCAGCGCAGCGAACGTCTGCTCCTCGCGCGGCAGCTCTTCCATCACGTATGCGATGAGCGCGGCAAGGAGGTTTGCCGCGGCGCGGTCCCAGAACGGCTCCTTCCCGTTCTCGACAGGGCAGAGTGCGACAGCGATGGAGAGGATGTCCTGCTGGTTGGGGCGGCCGTGGGAGTCTCGACGGATGAACGAGAGCGGGTTGTAGCCCACGTGCGCGGCTCCGGCGGGAAGCGGTCGCGGCTCTTCGCAGATGTTCGCGAAGTCGAGGCACTCGACCGTATAGCCTGCACCAGCGAGCATCGTGCCCATCTCGCGGCAGAGCGTGCCCTTGGTGTCGAGCACGATGAAGCTCGAGCCCATCTGAAGCAGGTTGGGCTTGAGCACGTGGCGCGTCTTGCCCGCGCCTGATGGGCCGATGACGAGCATGTTGTTGTTGATGCCTGTCTGGAAGGAGTCGGTCTCGATGGTGCGGTTGCGGCCGACGATGGTCTGGCTCTGGTAAGCGGTGCGGTCGATGACGTTCGGCAAGTCCGTGGACATGAGCAGCATCCCTTCTGAAACGTATTGGTTTTGGTCTGGCGCGCCCTTGCATCAGGCGGCAGCGAGGCGGGCAGAGAGCGTGGGATTGCGGCGTGCCTGTGTGCGAGCACACGCTGCCCCGGTTCCATAGCACCTCGCAAGCGCCAGGGGTTCGAAGAACAGGGGCAGGGCCAAGCGCTGCAAGCGTTCCTCGGGACTCTCCGGATCCTCATCCCACCAGGGATAGTCCTCGTCCTCGCAGGCCTCATCGATACACGCTCGCTTCTTCGCGAAGTGCTCGCACATGACCTCGGCAGAGCAGTCGCGCGATTCCCCGAGCGCCCCGGTCGCCCGTGCGGAATACTGCTTGAAGTCCGGCGCTGCCGGGCCCTTGGAGAGTTCAGGCGACGACCTGACGGCTTCGAGGATGTCGCCCGCCGTGGAAAAGCAGAAGGCATAGAACAGCGCACGCGCTTCGGCAGCATTGAGGTCGTTGCCACAGTACTTCCGTGCCATGTGAGCGAAATCGTATCGGGGCGAGCGCCGGCGCTGCGAACGAGATGTCTCCCTGCCCGTATCGTCAGACGCTTGGCCGGTCTCTTTCTGCTCACGGGCTTTGCTGTTCCACATCGTGTACTTGCGGATCGGGTCGAGCAGGCCGTCTACGAGCGCCTCTCGACTCGCGGTGAGGGCGACGAGGGCGTTGTGATCCTGCGCGTTGCGGGCGGTGGCGTCGAGGATCATCGCGAGGCGCGCGATGCCGCCGACATCGCCTGTCCATTCGGGCAGCTCCGCGCCATAGCTCTCGAGGTACAACCCGGTCATCCCCGACGTAGCGATGCGGTGGCACATGCGGCGCGCCTTCGCGTCTCCGCAGTAGCGCTCCCAGGGGGCACGCGCAAGGACGGAGAGGCTGGCAGCGATCAGTTCGGGCGGAACCATGCTGTCAAGCGCCGCATCGATGCGGCCGGCAAGTACGGTAGTTCGCGTGTTCATGCTACGCCTCCACGCACGTCTCGGAACCGAATAGATCCTGGCAGCGGCGCACCTCTTCGCGGTGCTCCTCCTCATACGCCCAGACGCGCTGCAGGGAGGAAAGATAGGTTGCGAGCATCTCCTCATCGCTCGGGCGGCCGTACCGCTCGTACTCGACGCCTCCCTCATGCGCGAGCAGCGCGTCGAGTTCGCCGGAAAGCGCCATACCGAGCGCCGCCCGCGCGTCCTGCGCTGCGTAGATGAGCGTCGCGTATTCTGGGTTCGAATCGAAAAAAGTGTGCTGCGCGGTAGGGTGTGCCATGTGGTTCCTCTCCTATCTGATACGTGTCATTTCCATCGTGATGTGCTCGAGGGTGGGGCGCCGTATGCGCACTGCGTCCCGCAGATTGCTCTGCAGTGCTTTCTAGCAGCGGGGAAGTCGGTAGTCGGCCATGATGGCGAGCGGACAGAGCAGCTTGTTGTACGCCCCGATGGCAAGCAGCGCGCCATATTCATCGTCGGTGCGCGCCCCGGCGGCCATATCGCGCACGACAGCCGCGATGGGCTGGCCGCCGTCTGCGCTCACATGCGCCGTCTTGATGGGACAGATGGTGTCGCAGGCGATGGTCTTGAAATAGGCCAGGCGCTCCTGACGCGGCATCTCGCGCTTCTCGGGCTCGTTTCCGTCGCCCCCGGTGAGATCGATCATGGAGACCGTTTTCGAGATGCCGAAGAGCTCCTCATCGTCGTAGAAGAACCAGACGGCGGCTTCAAGCTCGCAAAACGGGATCTCGAGCAAGACGGAAACCGTCGCGCGCGCCTCGTCCTCCGTCATGCCCATGAGCTCGAAGCGATCGGTGGCGTCTTCCCGTGCGTCATCTGGCAGCTTGAGCATGCCGGCGAACAGGGGCTGTGCGTAGTATCCCTCACCGAAGCTCGGCGCCTCTTCGTATGCGTCGGCGCGATGCGCGTCGACGCCGTGCCGCTCGAGCACGTCGATCGCTGTGACGACGAGCTCGGTCAGGCAAGGCATGATGCAGGCGAGGCCCTCCTTGATCTTGCCTGCGCGCTCGGACGCATCGGGCGCGGCGCCGATGGCGTCCTCGTCGGGATTGAGGCCCTCGGCAGGCGGCTCATAGGGCTGCTCCCAGGGCACGACGTTCGACCCGTCGTCGCCTTTGGCATCCATGAGCTTGGGCTGGTATTCCTCGAGGTCGAAGTAGTCTCCTGTGATGAGATGGGCTGCGGTGCCGAGCGTCTTGCCCCGATAATCCCAGAGATCCGGCACGAACCTCCCCAGGTAGCCATCGATGCACGCACGAGTCGCCTCCGCCGTGCGCCCGAATCCCCCTACCAGGTGTGCGAGCGGTATCCGGGCGAACGTCGCGAACGCGCCGAGGATGCAATCATGGTAGGGGCGGCGGAGCCGGTTGAGCTCTTCCTCGCGAGCCCTGTCTTCCTGTGCCATGCGCTTCAACTCCGCTTGCAGGGCGGGGTTTTCGGCCGACATCTCGGCAAGATCCGTCTCCAGCTCTTCCAACAGATCTTCGAATGTCGGAAGTTCTTCGTCCATGTGACCTCCCTTGCTTGATAGCCTGTGTTGTCGTTGCGTGCGGTCGCTGTCCTGCGCACCGGCCGACACCGCCTGCGATGCAGAGGTGTCCAGCCGGCCATGCTCGTCCGGTAGCCGACGCATGTGCGCCGGCGCGGCTCCGTCTGCCGCCGCTCTCGTTCCTTGTGGCTGCTGCCACCGGACGTGTTGCCACACCGCCCTCCCCGCAAGGTCATCGCCCCGGCAGGCTCGCTTCCGCAGGTCATCGCGCGCTCGGGGCGCGCTCGCCACGGGACGGGGCTGCGCCGGGCGCACCCCGCCGAAGGGTGGACGGCGTGTATGCAGTTATCAAGGTTCCAGGCCCCATCGATTCCGCTCGACGCAGGAACAACCACGCCGAAACGGGATGGGGGGTCAGTACCCCGGGACGCAACGCCTCGAATAGAGACAGCTCCGCCAAGGGTCTGCTGAACCACATGCACTACGCGCTATAAAGTTGTTAGACAGTGTTCCTCATGCTTGCCGTTACCTCTTACTCGCTACAACTCGCATCTGATGTGCTCGGCGCTCCGGAACAGGCTCTACCTTTCACCCGGAGCAAATACGGAAGAAAAAGTGTGTACGCGTACTATACACCCACCGCGCGTGAAGGTGCTCGAGAACTTCTAAAATATTTTTCCGCGCGTGAGATTCCCCGGCTGTCGCCCCGCACCTGGCTTTTATCCCTTGCGCACCTCATAGGGCGTGTCCTCGCCGCGGCTGAACGCGAGCAATGCCTCGGTCGTGCTGCGCACCATGTGCTCAACATCTTCCGCCGTATAGAACGCCATATGTGGCGAGACGATCACGTTCGGCAGCGCCATGAGCACCGCGCGGTCGCGGTTGGGCAGCACCTCGCGGCTCGCATCGCGGTAGTAGAGGTTCGATTCATGCTCGATGGTGTCAAGCGCCGCACCGCCCAGATGCCCGGACTCAATGACGTTCACGAGCGCCGCCGTGTCGACGAGCATGCCGCGGGCGGCGTTCACCAAGATGGCACCCGTCTTCATGCCGGCAAGCTCCCCAGCGCCGATCATGTGCCTGTTCTCGGACAAGCCGGGCGCGTGCAGCGTCACGATGTCCGCACGCGCGAGGAGCTCGTCAAGCTCGACATATTCGGCAAGATTACGCACGTCGTCACGCGGATACGGGTCGCATGCGAGGATTCGGCAGCCAAAACCCGTAAGCTCGCGGATCACGCATGAGCCGATGGCACCGGTGCCCACCACGCCCACGGTACACGACGCAAGCGAACGCCCGAGCTTGCCCTCGAGGCCGAAATCCTGCGCTGCGGCCTGCCGGAACACGAACTTCGCCCGACGGAGCGCCATGAGCATGAGCATGATGGTGTAGTCCGCCACGCCCTCCGGCGGGTAGGCCGCGTGGGCGAGGCGCATACCGAGCGATCGCGCGTGCTCAACGTCGATGTGGTCGTAGCCGATGGAGCGCGTCGCAATCGCACGGATGCCCAGCTCATGATACCGGTTGAGGAGCTCGGGCGTCATGGGGTTCGTGATGATGGAAAGCATGTCTGCCCCACTTGCGAGGTGCGCGTTCTCGAGTGTGGGGTACTCGGCCGTCCAGCCGAACTCGAACCCGAGCTCCCGGCTGAGCCCTTCAAGGTATCTCAGCTCGTCAAACGGGCGGAGCGCGAACGCGAAGAGCTTCATGGCCATTCCTCTCGAAGTGATAACCTGAGTCCAAACATAGATTATCACTTCGCCCAGGCGCAACTGCCACGCAAGCGTGACAGTTTCCCCTGGCACCACTGTCACGCAAGTGTGACACTTTCCCCTGGCACGGCTGTCACGCAAGTGTGACACTTTCCCCTGGCACCACTGTCACGCGACAGCAAAAAGCCCGGTACCCACCGAAAAAAGGCACCGAGCTTGCTGCGAACACTGGAGCCAGCGACAGGAATCGAACCCGCAACCCGCTGATTACAAATCAGCTGCTCTACCGTTGAGCCACGCTGGCATCTAGCTTGTTCAGGATACTGAAAGCGCTGCAGCCGCGCAAGCAGCCAATGATTCCTCTGAGGAAAATTCACCTCATGCGGTTGCGCAGCGCCTCGAGCTTGGCCAGCGTATCCGGCGAAAGTCTGCTGCCGAGGGTCAGCTTGACCTGCGGCGCCTCCTCGGCCTCTTTGACGTCGGCATCGAAGAGGCGCATCTCTTCCACGAACATGCGCGCCGAGATGCGGGTGACGCCCTTGCCCATGACCGTCGCCTGGATGGTGCCGTCGCTCGTCACCACGGAGCAGGCGCGCCCGGCCTCGCGCGCCTCGGTGCACAGGCGCTGCACCACCGTGTCAGCCGAGACACCCGTGGGCGAGAACTCGATGCGCACGCCCGCCTGCGGTAAGTTGGGGCGATCGGCCGAAACGTTGCCCGCGCCGTCGAACACGATCACCGGCTCATAGCGGCGCTGGGCGAATGCCGCGACGTCCGCGATGAGCGCCGTGCGGGCACGGTCGTACACATCGCTTGAATACGGATCGTCCGAGTGGTCGAAGATGAGGTGCTCATAGCGCGGAGCAGCGTGGATGACGTTGTAGCCGTCGACGACGAGCAGCTCGCGCTGGCCGCGCGCGTTCGTCCCGCGCGCCGGATCGACAACGCTTGCCGGTGCGAACGCGGAGGCAAAGGCGTTGCCCGCGCCGTACGTCGCCACGTTCACCGCCGCGCGCGCCGAGCCCTCGCCGAAGCGCTTGGCTTTCGCCTTCTTCCGACTCTTCTTGCTCATCTCGTCCTTTCACGCCAAAGTAAAAACGCCCCAAGGGTTATGTTGCATGCGACAAATCACGCGAAAAAGCGCATCCTTTCACACATGTAAAATAACCCCTGGGGTAATTTTACATACCGACTTACTGGTTCTGTCGCAGCCATTCGTAGCAGAGCGCCGTCGCGGCCTGCGCCACATTCAGGCTTTCCGTCTGTCCGCGCTGCGGAAGCTTGGTGAGGTCGTCACAGGTTTCGAGCACAAGCCGGCTGATACCGTCGCCCTCGGAACCCATGACGAGCGCGATGCGCCCCGCAAGTGGCGTCTCCCAGCACACGCCCCCGGCATGCTCGGACGCCCCGACCGCCCAGAACCCGGCGGCCTTCAAATCCTCGAGCGCACGCGCGATATTCGGCACGCGCGCGATGGGCAGGTGCATGACGGCGCCGGCGCTCGTCTTGTACGTGGTAACGGTGACCTCGGCCGCGCGCTTGCTCGCGATGACGACGCCGGCGGCGCCCACGACCTCCGCCGAACGGACGATAGCCCCGAAGTTGCCCGCGTCGGTCACGTGGTCGAGCACCACCACAAGGGCCGCGCCGTCGCCTGCGCGGGCGATGACATCCTGGAGACTCGCGTAGGGGAACTCCCCCACCTCGAGCGCGATCCCCTGGTGTGCGCCGTGGGCAGAAAGCGCATCGAGCTCCGCGCGCGACACGCGCCGCACGGGAATGCCCGCAGCCTGCACGTCCGCGACGAGCGCCGTGAAGGAGGCGTCGCGGTCCGCCCCTTCCGCCACGAGCGCGCGCTTCACCGGGAACCCTGTGCGTAGCGCCTCCGCTGCGGCGCGGCGACCCTCGATGTAGGCGCCTGTGGGACGGATCGCCGGCTGCTGCGCCGACGAGCGATTTGACGCATGGCGAGCAGGAGCGACCGCTTTACGCTGGGCGCTTCCCTCGCGCTTACCATAGGCCTCGCCGGAACGCTTGCCCGCCTGGCGCGAGCCCGACCCCGTTGCGCGCGACATGTCGCCATTCGCCCGACGCCCGCTACCTTGCTGTTGACGTGCCATCTGCCACCTCTCGTGTTTGCGTTCGTCTGAAAGTATACGGAACCACACGGCGGCGCCATAGCGTATCATGCAAAAAGCGATAGAAGACACGATAAGGAAGCTCGCAAGCCGTCTTGCTGTGTATTTTTCGACGATATACACAGTAAGGTGACGGCCAAACAAACGAACGCCGGAGGCGAAGCATGTATTTCGAATACGGGGAAACCGAGCTCGCGTACCTGCGCAGCAAAGACCAACGCCTGGCCGAGGTCATCGACCGCGTGGGGCACGTCGAGCGCGAAGTCGATCCGGACCTCTTCGCTGCCGTCGTACACCACATCGTGGGGCAGCAGATCTCAACGAGGGCGCAGGCGACCATCTGGCAGCGCATGCGCGACGGACTTGGTGCGGTAAACGCGGAAACCGTGCTCGCCGCCGGCGTGCCCGCGCTGCAGGCGTTCGGCATGACGTTTCGCAAGGCGGAATACATCACGGACTTCGCCGAACGGGTGCAGAGCGGCGCCTTCGACCTCGACGCCGTGTGGCGCATGTCCGACGAAGACGCCATTCGCGCGCTGAGCGGCCTCAAGGGCGTGGGCGTGTGGACGGCCGAGATGATCCTCCTCTTCTGCATGCAGCGGCCGAATATCTTGAGCTTCGACGACCTCGCCATCCAGCGGGGGCTGCGCA
This sequence comes from [Collinsella] massiliensis, assembly GCF_002161605.1. Classification (NCBI taxonomy): domain Bacteria; kingdom Bacillati; phylum Actinomycetota; class Coriobacteriia; order Coriobacteriales; family Coriobacteriaceae; genus Enorma; species [Collinsella] massiliensis. The sequence continues at coordinate 77,429 of NZ_NFIE01000003.1, forward strand.
TGGTCTACCACCACCGCAAGATCACGCGCCAGCTGTTCGAGAAGTATCGACGGCGGTTTTCGCCCTATTGCAGCGTGGCGAGCCTGTACCTATGGGCGGTCGCCGGCGGCGCGATCCCCGAGATGCGGGATTGGCGACCGAAGGGGACGAGTAAGCCGAAAGCGATAACGCACGCGAAAGCTCGAACCGCAGATTGCCAGCCGAAGGCGAAAGGTGGGAAGCGATGACGTTCGTCCAACGCTACGATTCCCCGCTGGGCGCCATGCTGCTCGCCGCCGATGAGGTCGGGCTTGTAGGCGCATGGTTCGAGGGGCAGAAGTACTTTGCTGCCGGGCTGCCCGAAGAGCGCCTCGAGCGGGAGACGCCTGCACTTGCAGAGGCAGTGCGCTGGCTCGATGCGTACTTCGCGGGCGGCGTACCGGATTTCTTGCCTCCTCTGCACCCCGCGGGCTCGACATTTCGGCAGGCGGCGTGGACGGCGCTGCTCCAGATTCCCTACGGCGAGACGACCACGTACGGCGCAATCGCCCAGCAGCTGGCCGAGCAACGCGGCGGGGCACGCGTCTCTGCCCGAGCAGTTGGTGGCGCCGTGGGGCACAACCCCATCTCGGTCATCGTCCCCTGCCACCGCGTCGTGGGCGCAAACGGTAGCCTCACCGGCTACGCCGGCGGCATCGAGCGAAAGGTTCGGCTGCTCGAGCTTGAGGGCACGAACACGTGTGGGCTCTTCGTACCCACACGCGGTTGACGCTATAGAGACAGCACGCCCACCCCTGACATGGCGAAACAAGGGCCACCAGCCAATAACCCCCGTCCCCAATGGCTGGTTTGTCATCTCTCGGTAAGGCTTTCTGCATAACTGCTGCGCATACGCGTGCGCGGGGAATACTCGTCAAAATACCCGCAACTGTGGCGCTTGGGAGGTCGCATGGACGCCGCCGTCGTGTATTGCTCGCAAACCGGTTCGGCCAAAACGTACGCCAGCTGGATGGCGGAAGAGCTGGGTTGCACGCCCGAGCCGCTAGACAACATCGAGACTGTGGCGGCGAACGCTGAACTTGTCGTATTCGTAAGCTGGTTCCACGCGGCGAGCTTGAAGGGCGCCAAGCGGTTCCAAGCGTATATGGCGGAGCATCCCGAGAAACGCTATGCCGTAGTCGCTGTGGGTGCCACGCCCATGCCGTGCGATCTGTGGCCTGCCTCCGAGCACGAAGAGGCGTTCCGCCGCTCCTTCCCCGCCGACCAGTACGCCGATCTGCCCTGGGTCTATTGCCGCGGCGGCTTTCACTTTGAGCGGCTGGGCACCATGGACAAAATGGCCATGCGCATCTACTTCAAGATGCTCGAAGGCGAAATCAAGCGCGGCAACAAACGTGAGCAAATCTCTCTCGATGGCATGCGCAAAGGCTTCGACGGCTGCAACCGCGCGTACTTGGAGCCACTGCTTGAGCAGCTGGGGGTGCGGAGGTAGCGGGCGGCGGCCACAACATCCCAATATCGCGCTTCAATCGCCCTCCAGACACGCTTTACGCCAATCGACGATACTTCGTCCCCCTCGCTACACCACTTGTTTCAACCACGCCAAGGGAAACGAGGTGCTGAAGAATTTTCGTGAGCTTTGACCTGCTGAAGTCGACGCCTTCCAGCAACTCCCCCACCGCCATGGGTCGCACCGCGCTCAGCAAGTCGTACACGCGCCGCTGGTCATCGGTAAGCCCAATATCGCTTTTCACGAGGGGCAGCGCCACCGATATGGCATGTTCCGTTATGGTAAACATGGGCTTTGTCAGGCTCTGTTCGTACGCCTCTTTTATTCGCCGAACGCCCGTGCCAAACGCCTCAATGATGTCGAGTCGATAAAAGACGTTGGCCAAGATGGGATTTCGCATAACGGATACCATACCCGATAGGTATGTTTCTTCAAACATCCCAGCGGGCAAGCCGCCGGGAGACGAGATTTCTACCCGATCTGGATACATCGACACGCGCACCCGAGCGGCGATGTCCCATGTTCTGTGAACTACAGCATTGGCAAGCGCCTCGCGAAACGCACGCATCGGAATCGTCTCAATCAGCTCGCGCTGAACGTCCCTTACCACCTCGTAGCAGTAGGCATCTTTGAACAGCTCAATGGTTTTATCGAACTCGTCAAGTAGGCATGCCCCCTCGTATGTCGCACGTTTTAATATCACGCTGACACTCTCGCCGAAACGCGCAACGTCTATCCCGGGGAAATCGCTTTCATCTGCAAGAATCGCGGCTGCGTTGTTGTACGCCCCGTCAGCCGAAAGCAAGTTGAGCGTCTTGAGTGTGTCCTCGTTGAAATATTCGAGTCCGAGCGCTTTTTGGACCACACTACCGAGGTAAGAAAACTTGAGGTTTTGCTTCGCTGCGGGAAGCTGCTCGAAATTCAGATTGTTCCCGGCAAGCACGAGCCGCGTAAAGTCGGTGCGATCGACTTCGACCGTTGCGCTATCCGCACGCTTATAGGCTTTTGCACGATACAGGTACGGGGTAGCCAAACCGGACTTGACCGAAAGCTCAACCGTTTTTGAAGCCTCATGCACTACAAGTGAGTAGTCCGGGATAGGTGAGATGGAGTCATTAATACGATTCTCAATATCTAGACATGTTCGAACGGGATCCTCTAGTCCAATCGGCTCGCCCGCATCGTTAACGCCAAAGACAATCGACCCGCCATCATAGTTAGCAAATGCAGATACCGTTTTTAGAAACGACGCCGTCACCGCCGACTTGAACTCTAGGGTCTTACCTTCACGCATGATTATTCCCTCCCGCATTTCTACTTTTGCGTACATTATACGCATAAAAGTACGCAAGAAATTTCTTGCGTACTTTTATGCGTCATTTTGACGCGATAATTCTCTAATTGAGTAAGCGATTGGCAAAAAGTGGCATTTTCAGTACAGATAGCTTTCGAAAAGTGGCAGGCATCGCCTCCCCTTTGTTTCGGCGGCTATCTTCCCGCGCGAAAGACAGGAGCGCGTTCCTTGGCGATGGATACAAAATACCGCCGTTTTGGATGGCGTTGTTTTTGTTTGAGAGATACGCCTGCTTGCTAGCAGATATAAATTTAACCTAAACTTCAACTCGATGACGAAAAATCCCATAGAAGCAGATACCTTATTGCAGCCCATCGCCACAGGTATGCACACACGACATCTCATGGCTTGAGCAGATTTTCCGGGTGATACCGGACTGAGTTACAAAAATAATTGAACCCAATCCGGGGTGTTAACCCTCCCCATACCAAGGGGTCGTGAAAGTTCTCCAAAGCGGTCGGATATGAATATCGCGCCTCCCATACGGTCACGCCCTCCGGTGTCGTGCATGCATGGTTTATCAGTTGGATTGGCGTGCCATCCTCGTTAGGTAACACAAAGATATGGTAGTAACGGTAAGAGCCATCGACTTCAGCGAGGTATTCTGTCCGAAGGCTCTTCGCGATGTACTCATCAAACTCTTCGTCTGGAATAACTGTGCTTATAAATCGCGCGATGTGCTGCTCGGTTTCTGTAAACCATTCCCTTCGCTGCCTGATATAGAGAACTCTGCTATGCCTGAAATCGTACGTATGCGAAGCCATTGGCTTGCCCCCAGGAAGGAAACCAAAAGCCTCCCAGTTCATATCATCAAGCCGATAGTCGCCCCATTCAGGCCGGATGGAATACGTAACCGAACCAAATAAATCCAAATTTATTTCCTGCCATCCAGGCGTCGTTACGTAGTCATATCTTCCCATCTCTGCTCCTCCTGTTTATCGTGCGTACCGCAGCAGACAATCTGCAACTTTGTCATGACGGAGCGCCATCGCTACTTCGATTGCGGTTGGTACTCCCGGTTCAGGAGATCTATTTGGATCAATGCCAAGATCGAGCAGTCGATTAACAATGTTTACATATCCAGGGTTATCCTCGTACTGCTGCCTACGTCTCTCTATGAATGCTGGGTCGCTTGACTGAACGTAAACTCCTCGAACTGCAGCCAGAAGAAGAAAGACCCCGCTGGGATCATCGCTTGATTCAATTACCTGCCTTATGTCATTGTCGCTGATTGTCGAGAAAACGTTGTCCAAGCCGCTTTCCATAATCGTTCGGTAAAGCTGCAGGTTGGACAAATCGCATGAGTTCAGCTTCGCTCCATGGGAAAGGTAGGACTCGAAACGATAACCGTCGGAAACACACCCGCGGACAAGATGAGCCCCGAGTGCCGACAGCCCTTCATCGTTGGTGCTGTTCACATCAGCACCCTTGTTAAGGAGCAGCTCGACAGCATCTTCAACATCGCTACCATTTGATGCTTGAATTGCACAGTGAATAAGTGGCACGCCGTCAATTTTAGCGTTCGGATTCAAGCCAGAATCTACCAGAAATGGCAAAATCAATCGAATGACATCTTCTTGCTCTTTGGTGTAATCAGGCGTTCCTCCAAACGCGGTGTGCATTATTCTGCTAACTCCAAACAGGCCAATCTTCTCGACCGCTTTTACATACAGCTCCGCCGCCTGCTGTTGCTGTCCAGACAAAATAATCACTGGTTTCGATATTAATTGATGAACGGTGTCTGCATCTTTGTCATCCAAACAAACCGAGATTCGTTTGAGTATATCCTGGCAATGAGCGCTATGAGCGACAGTTTTACGCTGGTTCTTCCCTGAAGCCTTTGACGGAGACGATTGCTTCGTAGTGGCCGCCTTCTTTGTAGTAACAGCTTTACTTGTTTGACTTACCGCAGCAACCTTACCAGAAGCGTTCGCAGCACCTTGCTTTGCTTCTTTTGCCGTAAGAGATTGATTGTCCGACTCTTTAAATACAAAGACTAAATAGGCAGCGAGGCCGGCAATAAACCCAGGACATAGAGTCCACGTCAAATCGCCGATATAGCCGTCGGGGTCAACCATGGCGCCTATAAAAAGGATTGCCATGGGAAGGGCGAATGCCCCTCCTAAACCCCAGATGAGAAAAGAACTGCATCTAAAATCGTTTTTCCCTGCCACCTCACGCCTCGCTCTCCATCTATATTTCCAAGCCAAATCGCTAAAATCTCCGCGCTTGCTCACCCACGCAGCAAAACGTCGGACATTTCAACCGACACGTCCTTGAGCCCAGAGCCTTTAACCAGCCGAGCTATACCCTCTTTTACAAAAGGCGCGTTGTGAAACGAATTGCCCCTGATTGCCCGCAGCACATCTGCAAACGCATCGCCAAGCCCAACTTCGAAGTAAGGCGTTATCGCACCCGCAAACCCTTCGCGAAAGTGTGGGCTTATTGGCGATGCGGTGGGAACAGGGCAATCCGAGCACCCGCACGGCCCGGTCTGTTCGCTAACTGTGTTTTTATTTGGAGCAACTATTGCCTTTTGCTCAGACTCGAGCTGTGTGACCTTTAGCACAAACCTATATTCCTGCTCATACGCGAATTCCGGACGCTTGATGAATGGGGCAACGTCACCGAACCAACCCCAATGGTCGGTCCGAGCAATTTCGGAACACAAAAAGCGGTCGAGTTCGTCGGAACTATCTGACGCCTCAGCCAATCGTTCTAGATGAACTTTGATGGCTGACTTGATATTCTCGAGCTGTTTCCCCTCGATATATTGAACCTGACCGTATATAACTTCGACATAGAAACCGAACCCAGGCGCTTCGGAAGCGAGCTGTTCAAGAGCTTGCGTAAGACTTTCTCCGTCAAGTGCAAGCGCGTACCCCGCCCTGCCGCCTTTAATGGCATAGTTTGCCCACATGGCAGCATCGTCACCATTCGAGCACGTACTCAAAGCATAATACCGTGCAGGAATATCAATGCCGAGCGCATCGCTTATCTCAGCCCTGCACTCATACGGATTCGCGAACCTCGTTATCTCGCGCTCAATCTGGGTCTCGGGCACCCCGAACTCACGGCAAACCTCAACCCATGCACGATCATATAGCTCATAGCTATACGCCAGCTCCGCCGGGTCGTTCATGAACTCGCAGTCGGTGAACCAAAACGACTTGTTCTGCAAAATGCCCAGCGCGCCCTGGGGAGAGCTGTAGTGGTAAACGAGTCCCATGCGCGCTCCTTTTTGCATTTGGAGATAGCAATAAGCCTCACTGTAAAGGGAGGCTTATCCCCACTATAGTGGGGATCGCGCGGACTGCTTTTGCCTGTTAGGCTCCGTAATCCTCTTACGCCCCCAGTTCGGTAATGGGGTCACGTACACCTCACTCGGCATCCGCCATGCATAGAACGCCTTTCCTACAAGCACCGCCAGAAACGCTGGCTCCGGATTCCTCGCCGCCGGGTTTCTCGCAGCCTTATCCTTAAGCCGCAGCAGGTTTTTCCGCAGTGGCAACCTTCTCCTCGCTCAGCTTGACCTCGAACGCACCCCATCTGCCATCAGACAGCTCTACCACGATATCCACCTCAAGCCCGTCTGCGTCACCGTAGTAGCAAACAGCTGGATTAGGTATCGCTCCCATCGCGGTGCAGTAAACACGCACGTCGCGCAGACAAAGCTCTTCAAACAACGTCCCGAAGATCTGCATTTCTCGCGGCAGGCGCTCCGGCGTCATTCCCATCAATGAGGCGGGCAGAGACGGGTTGGCAAAGGTGCGCTTGGGTTTGGAGCGCACACGAGACTTTGAGTTGACCGGAGCACCCCAACCGCTCTGATCTTCGATGAAGTACTGTTTGAGGAAAAAAGAGATGTAGGGGCCCTAGGGCATTGCGATAGATCGCCGGATCCGTATTTGCAGGCAGCTGCTCTTCGGACACGTCGGCATACATCGTCCGATACGTCATCGACGTTCCGACGTTTCTTGCCAGCGAGACAGCAAGACGTCTAGCAGTTTACGAATCAAGACCCCTTTCAGCGCGCTCACAGAAAACAAGGCATCGAGGTATTGCGGGGGCGCATCCCCTACAAGTTCGTCTTCGGTAGTAATAGCTGCAGGCCAAGCTCCCCGACAAATCTTTTTCGCCAGTGCGCGGACATCGATTGCTCACCTCGCTGAACAGCATGTTCTTTTTTCGAGGACTCACCCGCGCGCAAAGCAACGCCGCCCCTCCCTGGGCAGAGAAGGACGGCGTAATCAACAATGCAATAAACCCACTGGGACAGCGCAATAGGCCAAGGCGGCAGGTACCTAAGCGCACTTGATACGGCTCCCCGCGGCGGTGTCCTCGATCATGAGGCCCATGTCGCGCAGCTGGTCACGGATGGCGTCGGCCGTTGCCCAGTCCTTGGCGGCACGTGCTTCGGCACGCGCGGCGAGGATGCGCTCGGCGGCCTCGTTCACGTCGTCGCCCGTGTAGGCGCAGAGTCCCGCCGCCACGCCGAGCAACCCCACGGGCAGCGGCTCCTCCATCACGGGAAGCTCGACACCCAGTTGCACGAGCGCGCCGGCGATCACGGCACCGCACACGCGCGCCACCTCGGGGTCGACCGCGCCCGCAGCCTGGTCGAGATACGTGTTCGCCTCGGTCACGAGCTGGAAGTAGGCGGCGATGGCGCCGGCGGTATTGAAGTCGTCATTCATGCAGGCCTCGTACTCTGCAGCGGCGCGCTCCATGGCAGACGTGAGGCCGGCCGCAAGCTCGGCATCCGGCTTGCCTTCCGCATGGTCTGCCGCCCACTTGAGGTTCTGCACCGTACCGGCGATGCGCGTAAGCGAATTCTCCGCACCCTCGAGACGCTCCCACGAGAAATCAAGCGGCGAGCGGTAATGCGTCTGCAGCATGAGCAGGCGCAGCGCCGCCGCGGAGTGCTTCTCGAGCACTTCTTCGAGCGTGAAGAAGTTGCCCAGGCTCTTCGACATCTTCTCGCCGTCGACGAGCAGCATGCCCGTGTGCATCCACGTGTTCGCGAATCCCTCGTGCCAGGCGCACGTGGCCTGAGCGCACTCGTTCTCATGATGCGGGAACGCGAGATCGGAACCGCCGCCATGGATGTCGATCGGAACACCCAGGTAACGGTGCACCATAGCCGCGCACTCGGTATGCCAACCAGGACGACCCTCACCCCACGGACTCGGCCAACTCGGCTCACCGGGTTTCGCGGCCTTCCACAGCGCGAAGTCGAGCGGGTCGCGCTTGTCCTCGTTCTCCTCGATGCGCGCGCCCACCATGAGGTCGTCGATCTTGCGGCCAGACACCTCGCCATAGCTCGGGTCGCTGCGTACCGCGAAGTACACGTCGCCGTTCTCCGCAGCGTAGGCGTGTCCCTGCTCGATAAGGCTCTTGATCATGCCGATCATAGGGCCGATCTCTTTCGTGGCGCGCGGGCGCACGTCAGGGTCGAGCACGTTCGCCTTGTGCATGACGTCGATGAACTTCTTGGAGAACTCTTCCGCCACGTCCTTGGGGGCACGCCCCTGCTCGTTCGCGCGGTTGATGATCTTGTCGTCTACATCGGTGAGATTCTGTGCAAACGTGACCTCGTAGCCGCTCGCGATGAGCCAGCGGCGGATCACGTCGAACGAGATGAACGTGCGCGCGTTGCCGATGTGAATGTTGTCGTACACCGTGGGGCCGCATACGTACATGCGCACTTTGCCCTCGTCAATGGGCTGAAATTCCTCTTTCGTGCGCGTCGCGCTGTTGTAGATGAGCATGCGGACTCCTTTGATTCACACCGGCGAACGCGGCGCCGGGCACTTGTCACGTGTGTTCATTGTAACGGTATACCCGAAACTCTGGAGCATCCCGCGCAAGGTGGACAAACTTGTCATGTGCGGCCGCGCGCCGAGCGTTACGCAGTGCGCCTTACGCCCGACGCGCTGCCACCAACCATCTGATTATCGTCCGCGTCATCGCGCCTACGCGTTCGCGCGCCACAAATCGACGAGCTCCTTCGCTGCCGCATGCGGATCCTCGGCGCCCGCAACAGCGGACACCACGAAGAAGCCGTCGACGCCGGTCTTCGCAAGCGCGGGAATATCGGCCGCCTTAACGCCGCCACCTACCACGATGGGCTTCGGGCTCACGCGACGAAGCTCTGCGAGCTCCTCAAGGCTGCGCGTGATGATGCGCCCGTCGTCATCGAGGCCACAATCCGGTTTGGTAGCCGTCTCGTGGAGCGGCCCCACGCCCAGGTAGTCGACCTGCGAGGTGTCGGCCGTCTCAATATAGCGGCGCATCTCGTGAGCAGCCGCCGAAAGACCCACGATCGAATCTTCTCCCAGGTACTTGCGGCACACCTCGACCGGGATGTCGCTCTGCCCCACGTGCACGCCGTCGACCTTGATGCCCGCCTCGCGGCACGCAAGCGCAACGTCGAGGCGGTCGTCGATCAAGAGCGGCACGGTGTCCGACTTGCCGGCAGCGGCGATAACATCTGCCACGGAGCGTGCGCACTCCATGAGCTCACGCGCACCTGCCACCTTCGAGCGCACCTGCACGATGGTGAACCCCGCATCGAGCGCATCGCGAACCACATCGGCCACGGGACGTCCCAGCGTGTTTTCGGGGCCAAGTACCAGGTAAGCGGAAATATCCAGGTTGTCACGAATACTCATATGCATTCCTTTCTGCGGTGGCTCATTTGGTGCTCATTTGGGACAGGTTTCAATGAGTCACATGACGCGACGGAACCTGTCCCAAATTGGTCACATGACTTAGGCAAGAAGTTCGTCGACGACGCGCACCTTGCGCTCCATCATGTTCTCGAAGCCGGGACGGATATCCGCCTTGAGCACGACTTCGGTGCGAATGCCACGCTCCGCGAGCACGAAGGTCGCGTCTTTCACCACGCGCATGACGTCGTCCCACTCGCCCTCAATCTCGGTGAACATGGAGTTCGTGCGACACGAGAGGCCGCTTTCGCGAATCACGCGAACCACGTCGGCGACGTACTCCTTGAGCTCGTCGCCCACACCAACCGGTGCGATTGCCACGGCTACCAGCGTGTTCATTTACGCCTCCTCGAGATCGAAGGGGTTGGCGGCAATATCTTCGGGCGTGGCCAGGTAGAGTTCGTCGAGGAACGCCGCCTGGAAGCTGCCCGGTGCCTTGACCTTGGCTTCGGCGCGAGCGCCCGCGAGGTTGTAAACGTTCACGGCAGCGAGCGCGGCAGCAAGCGGCGTCTTCGCGCAAGCGGCGTACACAGCGCACACCCCGCCCAAGCTGCAGCCCGAGCCGGTGATCTGCGTCATGAACTGCGAGCCGCCATGTGAGAGCGCCACGACCTCGCCGTCTGTCACCAGGTCGACCTCACCAGAGACGGCAACAGCGCCGCCCGTGTAGCGCGCGATCGCCACAGCAGCGGCACGCGCCTCGTCGACACCCTGCGTGGAGTCGACGCCGCGCACGGTGCTCTCGCCGCCGGCGCCCTCGAGCCCCCACAGGTCGGCAAGCGCGATGACCTCGGACGCGTTGCCGCGAATGATCGTGGGCTTCTGCTCCTTAAATCCGGCGAGCAGCTTCGTGCGCATCTCGCCAATTCCCACGGCCACCGGGTCAAGTACCCACGGCTTGCCGAGCTCCGCCAGTCGCGCGGCCGTGCGGGGCAGCGTCTCCTCATAGATGGGCAGCAGCGTTCCCACGTTGATGTACATGGCGGGGCCGGCGGCGGCCATGGCCTCGCCCTCGTCCGGCAGGTAGACCATCGCGGCAGACCCGCCAACGGCGATCTGCGCGTTCGCGACGAAGTTGATGGTCACGGTGTTCGTGATGGACGGCGCCATGGGGTTCGTTGCGCGCACGCACGCAGCGGCGTCGCGCACAAGGTCCTGAAGCTCGGCTTTCTCGATCATGGCTAGTTCCTTTCTGGAGCGCGAACAAAAAAAGGCGCTGCTTTGATGCCGCGCGTTCGCCAAGCCGACCCGTGCCCGCCCGCCGAAACATCGCGCCCGTCAGCAGCGCCCTCGTTCGCAGATATGCTCCCTACGACAGTGTTAACTGACAGGTTCGAAGGGTTGGGCTCGCGCCCTCTCAACTCACGCACAAAGCGACAGCGTGCCGCAACGGCGTAGGTACCCCTGCATCGCACATCATGATAGCGCGTTCGGCATCGCCCGGCCGAGCAAAAGTGGTTTAGTCACAAAGCGGTTGCAAACGCAGCCGCAACGCAGTTGCAGACGTCGCTATTCGTTCATCTTGCGGACCATCGAGCTATAGACCCGCTCTTGGACGGGAACGACGTCGGCCTTGTATTTAGCGACGTATCCGCTCGTAATCAAGTCGAGCAGGAACAGCTGAGAGACAACCATCGAGAAGGTCCCGCGGTTCGTGTACACCGTCTTGCCGTAGCTGATGAGCACATGGTCGGACATCTGGGCGAGCGTTGACTGCGCGTAGCCCGTGATCGAGACGACTTGCGCACCGTTCTGCTTCGCAAGGTGCACCGATTCGATAAGATCTCGCGTCTCGCCCGAAACCGAAACGGCGATGACGAGCGTCGCAGCGTCGCAACGACTCGACCGCATCATCTGCATATGGGAATCGGTGATGGCGCGCGTGCGTTTTCCCGAGCGGAACAGTTGAATCTCACCCATCGAGGCCGCAAGGGCGCTCGTACCGACGCCGTACAGCAAGATGTCGTCGGCGTAGTAAATCGAATCGATGATCGCGCCGATCACCGCCTGAGAGGCCATGTCATCGGTGGTTTCGATATTCCCGATGATGCTCTGCTTCACCTCGTCGCGGTCTCCCCTGCCCTCCTCGTCTTCTCGTTCCTCATCCTCAAGCGAGAGGTGAAACTTGAGCTCCTGGTATCCCCTGAGGTTGAGCTTCTGACAAAAGCGGACGATCGTCGCCTCGCCCACGTTGAGGTGCTTCGCCAGCGCCGAAAGCTTCATCTTCGCGAGCTCGTCACCATGTTCCAGCGCAAAGTCAGCCACCATGCGCTCCGACTTGGTGAACGACGGATACAACGATTTGATTTGGGGAACGACCTGCATCTCTTATCCTGACCGCTTCGTATAACAGTAGGGAGATTATACTGCACCGCTCCTACGCCGCTACAACGGCATGCATGGTGTACCCCTCATCGAGCCGCACCACTTCTACGCCCGCGCCGCGGCATCTTTGCCCCAGCCACGTTACCATCGCGTCGATGCCGGGCTTTTCGCAGCACGCATGGTTGACGATGATCAGCGGCACGCTCACATCGAGTGCGAACTGAACATCGTGGAAATTCGTGATGCCGTCGTCCGCAACGATGCACACATCACAGGGCTCCGCGAGCATGCGGAAGATGTCGGTCGCGGCGCCCGTGCCCAACCCGATGGTGCGCACCCTTGCATCGAGGTCTCCGATGACCCAGACCGCGTCCTCTCCATAGGGAGCGAGTGCGGCGGCGCAGCGGCGCGCGAGGTCGTGAACCGTCGTATCCTCCACCGTCGCGTGCTGGATATACGAGGAGACCTCTCGTGTGCATGACAGCCCGAGCACCCGGGCCCATTGATCCGCAACCCCGACAGCGGGGATCTTATCCCACACATCATGGCACCGATACACCACGAGACCGGCATCTTGTATCAGCCGCAGCTTACGCTGCCGCGCGGTATAGGCGATCCGGTACGGCTGCGTCGTCGGAGCATACAAGGGGTTCTCATGGCTGATGAGCAAGTCCACGTTCCGCTCACGAGCCTCCCGCAGGCACGCCATGGTGGCAACCCATGTGACGCCGACACGCTGCACCTCGCGCTCCGGATCGCCTGCGAGCACCATATCGCGCGTGTGGCTCCAATCGACCCACGAACTCTGGGCTTCGAGCATGTCGATGACGTCCCGCGCCTTCATGGACGCATCTCCCCTTCTTGGAGCATCGCAACGCCCTTGCAATACGTCTGAACAACTTCGAATGCGTGGTCGGTGACGACGATATCGGCATCCTTGCCCGCGTCGATCGTGCCCTTCCGGTCATCGCAGCGCAAGAGCCTCGCCGGATTGATCGTTGCCGCCTGAATGGCCTGGCGCAGCGGCAGGCCCGCACGCTCCACGAGGTTTCGAACGCCGTCGCACATGCGCATCGATGAGCTCGCGAGCGCTCCCGACTCGGTTCGGAACTGACCCTCCTCATCGATATGGATGCCGCCGGTCAACGGACCGCGATACCCCTTCAACGGGCTCGCATCGCTCACGAGCACCAGATGGTCGTCGTCCTTCAGCCGTCCCAGCGTCCGGACGGCGGGCCAGCTCACATGGTGCCCGTCGGCGATGATCTCGGTATAGAGCATCGCCAGGTCGAATGCCGCGCCCACGATGCCCGGGTACCGATGATGCAGGGAGGCCATGCCGTTATAGGTATGCGTCACGCCATCGAGGCCGTAGGAGCACGCCTCGACGACCTGCTCATAGCTTGCGCCGCTATGCCCGACGCTCACGCCGATGCCCTTGGACACCGCGTGCTTGAGCACCTTGAAATCGGCATCGTGCTCAACCGCTAGAATCATGCGGATGATCGTGCCCCGCGAAGCCTCTCGGTATGCATCCAAGACGTCAACGGACGGTTCGACGATCGACGCGACATCCTGTGCGCCCCGATGCCCCGCATCGATGAAATTGCCCTCGACGTAGATGCCGAGCACCTCCGCTCCCACCGACCCGTCCGCGTCGCGCGAAACACAGCCGGACAACCGATCAAGCGCCGCCAGGTTCTCCTCGAAGGGGGCCGTGGCGGTCGTCGCCGCGAACGACGTCACCCCTTCGGCAACGATCTCGCGTTGCCAGCGAGCAATCTCCTCGGGGGAAGCGGTCAGCGTTCCCACGCCGTTGTTCCCGTGCGTATGCGCATCGATGAAGCCCGGCAGGATGAGCATGTCGCCGTAATCGCGGTCCGCATCGTTTGCTTTACCTTCCGCGACGCTCAGGATCCTGCCGTTATCGATGTCGAGATGCGCGGGCTGCAGGCAGCCCCGCCACCATACGTTTTCGCTCTGGATACGCAACATGATGCGCCACCTTCCGCCGCAATCGATTGCGCGGGATGCCGATGGGGCCTCCGTCGGCATCCCGCGCACAACAGTTCCGCTAGCTCGACCGAAGCCGCTTGTTTTCGCGAGCGAAGCGCTCGGTGATGAGGTTGGGCCTTGTTACCGCAGATCCTATCGTCACCATGTCGGCGCCCGCTTGGATGACCGCGTCGAGATCGGCAAGTTCCCAGATACGCCCCTCGCCGTTCACCGGCAGATCGACCGCCGCCTTAATCTCGCGCAGCGTTCGCACATCCGGACCAGCGCAGGCACGATCTTGCGACTGACGCGTATATCCGGCCAGCGTCGTTGAGATGATATCCACGCATCCGGTCTCCGCCACGGTCACGGCTTCATCAACCGTGGCGAGGTCCGCCATGATCGCGACGTGCGGGTAGCGCTCGTTCACCGCGCGCAGCAACGCGACGAGCTCGTCGACCTGCCGCGACGGGCGGATCGTGCAATCGATGCCCACGATGTCACACCCGGCTTCTATCACCTCCGCCGCCGCATCGAACGTCGGCGTGATGAAGATGTCATCGAGCGGGTCGCCGTCGCCGAACCGCTTATTGATGCCAACGATGGGAAGGCTCGTGGCGGCACGGACCGCCCGAATATCCTGCGGCCAGCACGCTCGAACGCCGCACGCGCCTCCCACCTCGGCGCATCGAGCCATACGCGCCATGTTTTCCGCACCGTACAGCGGGGAATCCTCGTAGGCCTGGCACGAGACGATGAGACCTCCCCGTAAGCGTTCAACTACTTCCTTCATACGGCAGTCTCCTACACCGTCAAGATGTGCGTCGCGTAGCCAACGATCGCGACGATCAGGAAGAAGAGGATCATGCGGTTGCTCGACCACTTCTTGTGCACCATGAGGTAGTACGCCAGGAACGCCATGAGCAGAACGGGCAGGCTGGGCATGAGCGACGAGAAGATCGAGGCGATATCGATGGTGAGGTCACCGCTCGTGAACACGAGACCGATGTTCACCTTCGTATACGAGGCCGTCACGGCGCCGACGACGATCAGGCCGACCGTCTGAGCGACGGCGACGACCTTGTCCTTCACGCCGCTTTCAAGCAGCGATGCCGCCGCGTTGGCACCGGCGCGGGCGCCATAGGTGAACAGGAACCGCGTCAGCGGGAGCATGATGGCCAGGAACGCCACGACGTAGAAGATCGGCCCCAAAAGCTCGCCGTTGGGGCTCAAGCCGAGTGCGATGCTCAGCAGGATGGGGATGATCGTGCCGGGAAGCAGGGAGTCGCCGATTCCGGCAAAGGGTCCCATGAGCGCGGTCTTGATGGAATCGATGAGCTCCGGCGGCACATCGTTTCCCTCGGCCTTGCTGGCCTCCATGCCCAGGATGACGCCGGGAACGAGGCAGCCCAGATACGGTTCCGTGTTGAAGAAGTTCGCATGGCGGGCGAGCAGCTCCTTCTGTGCCTCCTTGTCGCCGGGATAGAGGTCGTCGGCGACCTTTCCCAGCATGCGAACGATCATCGGGCCCTGCATGCGTTCGAAGTTCTGCAGTGAGAGGTTGAAGAACATCCAGTCCCAGTACGCCTTGTTGATGGTCTTCTTGCTCAGCTTGGTTTCCGTAGCCTCAGCCATGGTTACTCAGCCTCCTTCTTCACCGAAGCGCCGCCCTTGTACTCGAGATATGCGACTGCCAGCGCGACGATGACCACGGGGATCATCGGCAGGTTCGCGAGCGAGACCAGCACGAACCCAACGCAGAAATAGATGAGGTCGAAGTCGGATTTGCAAAGCACGCGCATCAGGAGCATGAAGCCCACGAGCGGCAGCATGTTGGCGAAGACCTGCAAGACATCTGTCACCTGGACCGGCATCGCGTTCACGATCTGGGTGATGATGTCCGCACCGAAGTAGTTGATGACGAAGATGGGGATGAAGCGCAGGACGAAGTTCGTGATCTGGCCGATGGCGGGAACGGCGACGGCGAGCTTAAGGTCGCCCTTCTCGATCGCGTTGTCCTGCATGTGGACAAAGAACAGGTTGATGGCGCACAGGCCGTACACCGCCATAACGCCCAGCGTGCTGAGCGGCACGGCGAGGGCGAGGGCGTATTCCTGACCGGCCCCGGCGGCCATGGCCAGGGGGATACCGATCCAAGAAGCATAGTTCACGTCCGCCGGCATGGAGCCGCCCGGCGTCACGAGGCCGATATAGAGCATCTGAATCGCAGCGCCCATGATGATGCCCGTCGTGACATCGCCCATGATGACACCGATGATGGCGCCGGAAACGAGCGGGCGGCCGATGGTATACCACCCGCCGAGACCGCCGATCAGCACCGGCGAGTAAATCGAACCCATCCATCCGAATAATGCGAGCAAAAATGCCTGCAATAACGTCATGGTTTCCTCCTTTATTCGGAACTACGAACGTTCAACGAGCGGGGACGAGCGAGCGCGTCCGTCCACCCCGGTGAACTGAGCGGGATTTGAGCACCTAGAACCTGTCCTTCACGGAATCCCATTCGATGATCGGCTGTCCGGGAACCTGACGGAACCACACGTGAACGCCTTGGTCCGCGGCTTCGGCACATGCCGCGCTCTCATTCGGCATAAGATGGATAGACGGGTTCACCTCGGTCGATCCCTTACGGTTCGACATAGGGCCGACGTTCAGGTCCTTCGGCAGATCGGGAATTCGCTCGAGCAGCTTGCAATAGACTTCCGGCGATTTCATGAGCACGAGCGTGCGCTCCTCATTGCCCATTGCCGCGGTGATCTTTGGCACGGCCTCGTCAACCGTGAGGGCACGCGCCTTCATATTGCTGGGCACGGCAGCCGCGAACACCGATTTCAGGATCGGGTTGCTTGCCGTCATATCATCGACGACCAAAATCGTTTTGATGTCATATTCCTTGACGATTACCGTCATGCACTGACCATGAATTAGGCGATCGTCGCAACGTATCAACGCAATCATGTGGCCCCCATTCCGAACTTTCGCATCAATGAACATAAGCAGCTCGGTCATGTGCCGGAGATCTCGGCGCGACCGCGCGAGCGGGCATACCCCCGGACTGCTGCATGGCGCACGGAGGGGCTCTCACTCCCGGTCTATCCCGAATTACGCGCGAAACGCTCTGCCGTACGCGCGATATGCTCTTCGCTGTCATGATGGGCTTCGTCTCGCCCGCCTAGTACAAGCGGGTGTAGCGCCTGAACAAGTCATCGTTGACATGCTCGGTGCCCTCGCTGTTCAGGCTTATGAACACCGGGGGTTCAACGCCGGCGCTCGCGATGCATGCCGCCGCCTGAACGGTTATCGCCTGGGCGATGAACGCGTTGGCGATAGACGACGTGGGGCACATCGCCGCGGGCACCCCGGGCACGCTGAGCGCGCTGTCTCCCGTGACCCCGCAGTTGTCTATAACGATGTCGGCCACTTCCATGAGGCGCTTGCCGGCCTTATTCCGCGGCGTCGTCGCCAGGGAGTGCGTCGTGCACGTGATGGCGATCACCGTCGCTCCCCGCTTCTTTGACTCCAGGGCGAGCTCCACCGGATACGCATTGCGGCCGGAGTTGCTCGCGATAAGCACGACGTCTTCCGCCTCGATCCGGTACAGATCCGCCAAAATCGCCGCATATCCATCGAGACGCTCGATATACGAGCTTTTCGTGGGGTGCTCGGTCAGCGTCAGCTCGGTCGTAAGGATGGGCTTCACGAATGCAAGTCCGCCTGCCCGCGCGTAGAATTCCTCGGTCAAGGTATGCGAATGCCCGCTGCCGCTTACAAAGAAGGAATGCCCATGCAGGTAGCAGCTCGCGACGGCTTTCGCAGCATCCACGATGTGCTGGCTTTGCGTCTCCTGGATACGTTGTACGACGGAGCAACCAAGCTCGAATACCTGTGCAACCATTGAATCCGACATCCTGTACCCTCCCGAACTCTCGGATAGAACGTGGCAACGCAACGCGACGCGAATTGATAATGGTGTTTACTCCAGAATTTCTTTATAAATTGGAGTTTACTTCAGTTTGGTATATGAGTATACGCCGTCCGCTCCAACCCGGCGAACGGTTTAACGTATCGGTAAACGGCTCTTAACACGCATACCACTGACAGCGTGCCAGCGAACGCGCTGCTGGTTCACGCGCAAGCGTGCGCTGAGGCACATCCCCCGGGGGGGGTTCGCACGCGGGCACCTGTTGCATATCCGCCCGGAAGGCCCCGCGGGCGGATATGCAACAGGCGCCCGCAGGTGAAAAGGCCCTCCGGGGGGATGTGCCTCAGCGCTCTTCGAGCAAGCAGACGGACCAGGCGCCAATGCCCTTGCCCTCGCCTTCCCAGCCCAGGCGCTCGGTCGTCGTGGCCTTCACGCCCACGTTCTCCACCGGCACGCCGAGCGCGGTGGCCAGATTCTCGCGCATGGCATCGCGATACGGGCTGATCTTCGGCTCCTGGCAGGCGATGGTGCAATCTGCGTCCACAAACTCGTACCCCTGCTCGCGCGCATACGCCATGACCGCTGCAAGCAGTTTGAGCGAATCCGCACCCTTGTAGGCAGGGTCGGTATCGGGAAAGAGCTTGCCGATGTCTCCACCGCGGCAGGCACCCAAGATCGCGTCGGCAAGCGCGTGCGCCAGCACGTCGGCGTCGGAGTGCCCCAGCAGCCCGCGGTCGTGCGGGATGTCCACGCCGCCGATGATGCAGCGCCGACCCTCAACAAGTTGGTGAACGTCGTACCCGTGTCCGATGCGCAGCATAAGGTCGCTCCCCTCTCGCCGCAGCGTCATTCTCAACCGGGTATCAGGGTACCACGCACACTACTAATTTGGGGACGGGTTCGTTTGTGTCGAATTTGACGCTTTTGAACCTGTCCCCAAAGTGACGCGTTATTTCACGGCGAAGGCGCGAGCGATGAGCGCGTCGGCGTGCGCCATCCCTTCCTTGGTGGCACGATACTCGTTGCCTACCTGCGCACCGGTCGCAGTGTGACACGGCGCAGACTCGATCTCGCCCGAAGCACGCAGGCGCATCACGGCGCGGTCTACGGTACGCAGATTCACCCCGAGCATCTCGGAGACCTCGCGCTTGCTGCAGCGCACCGCGCCCTTAAGCCGCGTCTCGAGCGCGATGAACACGAGCACGCGCTCATGGGCGAAGGCATGGCGCCCGTCAATGCGGGCGGGGATGTCCATCGCCTTGCGGGCATGAGTCGCGCCATCGCGCTTTGCGGCGCGCGTCCCCCTTGCAGCCTCTCCAGCGGCCATCTCTACCTCTTCCTCCTCGAGAGCCTCAAGCCGCCGGCAAGGCATACCAGAGACACGATTCCCAAAACAAGCGCGTACGTGAGCTTGGTATCACCGGTGCCGGGCATCTCGCCGGGGACGGGCGGCGTAGGCGCGTCGACAGCGCGAAGCGTCACGCCGTCATCGGATACGCAGTACCCGGGCTCGTCGGCGCTCGTCGAAGTCGCTTCGCCCGCGAGCGTGCCGTCCGCCTGGACGGTGAACTCCCAGGTTCCCTCGATGAGGCTGTAACCCTCGGGCGCAACGGTCTCGCGGATGCGATACGTCTCGCCCACGATGAGCCCCTCGAGCGCCGCGCGACCGCTTGCGTCCACCGGCACGGCCTTCGTGGTGTAGCCATCGGTGAAGCGTCCCGTCACGGCGAACTCAGCGCCCGTAAGCGCGCCGCCACCCGTGGAAACCTTGGCGAGCTGCGCCTCGACGCGCGTATCCGCAAGCGTGACCACCACGCCGCTCGGAGCAGCAGGCGTATCCGCCACCTCGCCATCCTCGCCGGCAACAGGCTCGCTCGGTGCCACCACGTTATCCACGGCCACCTTACCAGCCAGCTCCTCCGGAACCTCGCCCAGCTCAACCGTGCCGTCTTCGAAGACGACGATCGTGAACGCCGGCGCGACCTCATAGCCCGCGGGCGCGGCAAGCTCGGTGATCACATACGCGGTGCCTTCGGCGGAGCCGCTCACCTGCAGGTCAGCGAATACCACGCCCGCCTCGTCGGAGGTGAACGTCTTGCTCGCCGAGCCGTCGGGCAGCGTGGCGTCTCCGTCGGTCGGAGCGATGCTGAAGGTCGCGCCTGCAAGCGCGCCACCCTCTTCATCGGTCTTGACGAAGGAGATGCTCAGCGGTTCATCCACAGCGAAGATGGTCACGCCACCATCGGCGAGCGTGTAACCAGCAGGTGCGTCGCCCACGATCTCAAGCGTGCCGTCCTCGGCGACCTGAACGGTCAGTTCGCCTTCGAGCAGCTCATACCCAGCCGGCGCGACGACTTCGCGCAGGGTGTAGGTCTTACCGCTCTTGAGCTCGGCCTCGATCTCGACGCGGCCGCCCTCGCTCGTGGTGAAGGTGCGGGTCTCGACCTCGTTCGAGCCGGCGAACACACCGGTGACCTCGAACTCGGCGCCTTCAAGACCGGTTGCGGTATCGTTCGAATCCACCTTCTCGATGTTGATCTCGATGGGTTCGTTCACTACGGAAACCTCGAAGGCATTGTCGTCGACCTTCGTGTAGCCCGTGGGCGGCGCGGGCGTTACATTGCCGTTCTCGTCCACCGACCCGACGACGCTGATAGAGCCGTCTTCCTCCACGCGGATACGCATGGTACCCGTGACGCGCTCGTAGCCCTCGGGAGCCTTGACCTCGGTGATGTCGTACTCGTCGCCCACGATGAGCCAAGCGGTCATGCCGAGCCAGCCGTCTTCACCCGTCCGCATGATCTGCGTTTCGGTTGGGTTGGCACCGGCGGCAAACTTCGAGTCGTCCACCGGTGTGATGGAGAACTGCGCCCACGGGAGCGTCTCGCCCGGCTCGCCATCCTCGCCGGCAGGAGCGCGCTTGGTGATCTGCAGCTTGACGGGCTCGTCGGTCACGGTGAGCGAGATGTGGTTGCTGTTCACCGCATACCCCTCGGGGTACTCTTCCTCGTCGAGCGGGTTCTGCTGCGCGTCCGTCACCACGATCTCGCCGCGCTCGTCCATCATGAAGTAGAGCGAATCTTCCAGCTGGGCATAGCCGTCGGCGGGCTTCGTCTCGTGGAGCTCGTAGCGCACGCCGCCCATGAGGCCGGCGTCCACGTGGATGCAACCGTCCTCATCGGTAGTGTAGGTGTGGCTCGTGTTCTTATCCATGCACAAGCCGGTGAGCGTGAACTCAGCGCCTTCAAGCGCATCGCCGTCGTCGTCCACCTTCAGAATGTCGATCTCCTCATGAATGTTCGTCACCATGAAGGAATACGCGTTATCTTCATGGCCGTCCTCATCCAGATCCGCCCGTGCGTAGCGGTCGGGCATGTCGCCTTGCACCGCGAGCGAGCCATCCTCCTGCACCGTCACGGTCAAGACGCCATCCGCCGGGTCATAGCCGCTCGGCGCGCCGCTTTCGTAGATGGTGTAGGTACCGCCCACCATGAGCTGGCCCACCAGCTCGATGTGACCGGTGGAATCGGTCGCGAGCGTCACGGTCTTCGTGGCCTCATCGTAGGTGCCCGCAGCGAACTCGCTCGGGTGCGCGAACGCGGAGTCGTCCTGCGCGGTGATCTGGAACTCGGCGCCGGCGAGCGGCTGGCCCACGTCGTTGGCCTTATTGATCTCGAGGCTCGTGGGCTCGTTCGCCACCGCATTCGTACCGGTGAGCGACGGGTTCAGATGCGTGCGATCGATGGTGAGCGTACCGCTCGTCACGCTGTTGCCGTCGGCGTTCTCGCAGAAGTACCCGTCCGCCGGCTCGGTCTCCACGAAGCGGTACGTACCCCACAGGAGGTTCGTCACCTGGAGCCTGCCCGTGATGCCCGTGCTGCCGGAACCCTCGATGCCGTCGTTGGCGTCGTTGGCCTTATACACCTTGCCGGTCTCGAGCCCTTCGATGATGGTCTCCCAGGTCGTACCGTCCTCGCCCAGGCGCTGCAGCTCGAACGTCGCGCCGTTGAGCGTGCCGCCGCCCTTGCCGGTCTTGGCGATCGTCACCGATCCGCGCTGCGGCACGTTGGGGATGCCCTGGCCGTCGACGAAGTCATCCGCACCGCTCGTCACGGTGAAGTTGATATCCGCGCCGTCGGTGATGTTCATGATGTCATAGGTCACATCGTCGTTGGCGTCGGTGAGCTCAAACGTCGCGCGGAAGCCATTCGAGACGTAGCCCGTGTTGGAGACCTCGGTGATGACGTACGTGCCCTTCTTGAGATTCTCGAGCTTAAGCGAACCGTCGGAGCCCGTCGTGAACTCACGGTCGACCCAACCCGTGCTGTCATCGGACGGCGTGTAGTCGACCTGGAACTTCGCGCCCTGGATGGGCTCGTTCGTCAGCGTATCGAACTTGTGCAGCACCACGTTCGCGTTGAAGCGCTCGTTGCCCATGGTCGTAGAGACCGGCGCGTTCGTGAACGCGAAGTGCGTGTCCTGCGTAATCTCGAGCGTGGCGGACTTCGCGTTCGCCTCGTCCGGCATCACGGCGCCGGAGGTCGTGGCGGTCTCCACGAAGTAGTACTCACCAGCCGGCAGGCCGTCGGAGAGCTTCACGTACTTGCCGCCGTAGGTGAGGTCTTCGCCCGCGGTGCTCTTGGCCTCGATGGAGACGTTGGCGAAGTTGCGCGTGTCCACGATACCCTGGCTGTTCGACGTGAGGCCGCTCGCAATGAGCTCATCCTCACCGTCTTTGTCCATGTCGACGCGGTACAGGCTGAACGTGGCGCCCGCGAGCGCGGCATCATTCGTGCCGCCGTAAGCGCCGTTGTCGGACACGTGCTTCGTGAGGCGCAGGTGGCCGCGGAGCACCGGATCCTCGACGTTCACCGTGATGGTACCGCCGGGGTTCGCGCCCTCGACCTCGAGCACAGCGTTATTGCCGCTCTGGGTGGCGCTCACCTTGCCGTTGCTCGCGATCGTGATGGTCACGTTCGGCGCCTTGGCATAGCCTTCGGGCGCCGTGCTCGTTTCCTTCACGGTATAGGTACCGGCCGGCAGGCCGACGATGAAGCCGGCGTTATCGCCCGTCATCACCGTCTCGCCGCCGTTCTTCTGGCCCTTCGGCCATACGGTGCTCGATGCGACGCCGTCCGTATCCGTCCACACGGCGTAGACGTCGTCGTTCGTGCCGTACACCGTGAGCTCGATATCGCGGAGGTCCTCGCGCGCGTCCTCGCCCTCAGGCGTGAAGTCACTCACCTTGTCGAGGGTGAAGCGCGTCGCCACGTTCGTAATGGGCTCGTTCGTCTGAACGCCATCCTGGGCTGCCGTCGCGGACGTCGTCACCGTGGTCCCGGCAGCGCCGCTCGGAGACGCGGCCTTGTCGGTACCGTACAGCGGGTAGTAGCCCGGCGCATCGGCTTCCTTCTCAACCGCCCAATAGACATAGTCGACGTCATCCTCATTTGCTGCGGGCAGACCGGTATAGGTGAACGTCCAGCTCTCACCGCTACCTTCCCATGTAGGCTGGCCGGCATAGCTCGTCACGTTCTCGGCGGCACCGAACGTTCCGTTGCCCAAGATGGTCGCACGCCAGAGCACCATATCGGGCATATCGTCCTCGGTAAGGTCATCGGCGAGCGTCGTACCGTGATCATCCCATGTCTTCGTTCCGGTGAGGGTTGTGGTGCGCAGGTCGTTGACGAACATCTGCGTATCAACCGATTGATCATCGTCGCTATTCACGCTCTCCACCACGTAGAAGCGATAGGTCACACCTGTCGTCTCATCGGTCGCCGTTGCGATCTC
The DNA here is from genome assembly GCF_002161605.1 of [Collinsella] massiliensis. Taxonomy (NCBI): domain Bacteria; kingdom Bacillati; phylum Actinomycetota; class Coriobacteriia; order Coriobacteriales; family Coriobacteriaceae; genus Enorma; species [Collinsella] massiliensis. The sequence continues at coordinate 101,059 of NZ_NFIE01000003.1, forward strand.
CGTTCCGCTCACCACGTCATAGCTGCCCGGCACCTGCTCGACGACGCGGTACTCGTACGCCACTCCGTCCTCGTTGCAATCGGGCAGGTTCTCCCAGGTCGTAGTCGCAGAATCGCCCGTACCGGAAATGGTCGCGGACACGATGCCGTCATCGAGCGGGCCCTCCGCTTGCTCCACGCCGTACTCCATGAGCCACTGCCACGCAGTATCGCCCTCGGTCACGAGCTTGCGCTGCAGCAGGTAGTGCACGGTCCACTCATCGCCACCGGGACGCGTATCCCACGCGTTCTCGGCATCGCCTTCCCAGGTCTTCGTGGCAGTAATCTTCGTGGACTCGAGCGTGTTGGAGATGACGGTGGCGCTGCCAGTCGTCGTGTTCGTCCAGCTCTCCTGCGCCGGCTGGTAGGGGTGGTACTCGCCGCCACCATTCTTCGTGTAGCTGAATGACACATCCGTGGAGCTCGGCTGATCGATCTCTTGGTCGCCGATGGCGACCTCGACGGCGCGGTATTCGATGCTGAAGAATTCGCCCGCATGCCCCTCGGCGGTACCGCGACCACCCATGGGCAGCCCCGTCCACGAGCTCTTCCAGCCATTATCGGCGCTCAACGTCTTCTCGAGGAAAGCCTTGGCCGCCTCTTCGTCCTCGAACTGTTTGACGAACGCCTCCCAGTAACCCAGATCGTTAAGGATCTGTTCCGGATCCTGCCATGCGCTCGCCTCGCCGTCGGCGTACGTGTAGCGCGCCTGCAGGCGGACCGTCACGGTCGTGGGACGCAGGCCATAGGGGTCTTCTCCGTCGTTCCACTTCTTCTCGACCGTCGCCTGACCCTCGAGCGTGTTGGTGAAGCGGAACCCGCTACCCGGGCTCTGCGCGTTCACGGTCGAAGTTGCCGTCGTCGGATCCTTGGCATTGTCGGTCGTGTAGTAGCCGCCGGCATTCCTGTCCGTATCGCCGAGCACCATGTTAGTCAGCGTCTCGGTGATGCGGTAGCGGTACGCGGTGCCGTCCGGCGACCACTTGTCCACGTTGGAAAGCGTGATGGTGTAGGTGTTCGTGCCCTCGTTCTCCGAGACCGTGAAGTAGTACGGCCCATCGGGGTCGTTCGACTGCAGCTGACCGGTGGCGCCCAGATCGACCGTTTCGCTGTTATCGATGCGCTCGACCTTGAGCCCGGCCATGAACTCCTCGGCCGTGGGACGGATATTGAAGATGTTGTTGAAGTCGACCCACGTCTTGGTGCCCGTGAGGTCAACCGGCTCGGGCGTGTACTCGTTCTTGAACGTCACATCGGGCGTGGTGTCACCCGGCGTGATGGCGTCGTCCGCGCCCACCGTGTCGGGAGCGAGCACGGTACCGTCTGCGGGATTGAGCACGCCAGAGCTCACGCCGCCGTCGACGGCCTCGCCCGTGCCCTTCACGTCACCGACGGAGATGTCACCCACGTCCACCGTGGTCTTGTAGCCGTTGATGTTGTGCTCGACCACGTAGTACTGCCAGTAGCTGCCATCGGGCGCGTAGATATCGAGCCCGCTGAACGTGTACTGCGCCGTAGTCTCAGCCTCGCCGGAACCGGTGACCGTCAAGCCGTCGAGCGACGCGCCGTTCTTCAGCATGTCGTTCGTGAGCGTCACGGAATCCACCAGCGCGGCATCGCTCTTCTCGCCTTCGGCGTTCACGTAGTAGCGGTACACGTCGAACGTCGTCTCGGGGTAGAGGTCGCCCGCCTCGCGGCCGGTGTAGTGCTTCTGCACCGTGAGGCTGCCGGTCTCGGACGTATAGACGTTGTTGATGAGGAACGAACCGGTCTCGCCGTGCTCGATCACGTAGACGCCGATCGAGTCGTCCGCGCTATCGCGCAGCTCGGAGAAGTCCGTGCTTTCGATCCACTCAGACGTGACGCCGCCCGGCTGGTCCACGAGCCCCCACACGACCTCGATCGCGCGGTACTCGTAGACCTTGCCGTCCTCGGTGTAGCGCGGCAGCAGTTCCTGGTTTTCAGGCAACGTCGGATTCTCAGCCGTGGCATTATCGACGGATGTAATGTTGTTCTCGCCGGTGTGCGCCATGGAGTAGGAGTACTGGTTCGTCGTCACCTGCTTAAGGTCAGACGTCCAGGCGATCGCCGAAGTGTCGTCGGCAAACGACCAGCTGCCGCCATCTGCCACCTCGAACTTAAGCGACGGCCAGCTATCATCGCCCTGCACGCGCTGCTGCAGGTACACAGTGATCTCGGGCAGGTCGGTATCGACGAGCATCGTACCCGTCGAACCCTGGCTCACGTTCGCGGGCACATCCTCCCAGAGCTTCGTGCCGCGCGCGACGAGGTTGTCGGTCAGGCTGTTCACGAACGTGCCGTCCTCATGAATCGCCCAACCGGTTCCGTTCTCGGTGGGGTCATCGCTGCCCTGTTCCGCATTGGGCACCTTGACCGCATGCGGTTCGTCCGCTTCCTCATGCAGGGTCGTCATGCCTTCGTAGCTAAACTTGACGTCAGCGTAATCGAGCGCGGAGCCATCGGCTGCCATAGACTCGCTCGCGTAGTAGATGTACTCACTACCGTTCTCGTCATAGGCAGGAAGGTTCGCGATGGAGCAACTTTGCTCGTATTGCGGGTCCTCGGTATCGGGCGTGCCCGACCACAGGTACTGCACGTACCCCGCGACCTGCTCCGGTTCGCTGTAGGTGAGGTTCCCCGCTTCGTCCACGCCCACCGTCACGCGGTAGAGCGTGAGGTAGATGTCGGGGCGCTGGCGCAGGTTGTCGTTCACGTAGCGATCCTGCCAGAGCTTGTGGAACGTGACCGTGCGCGTGCCCTGGCGCGTGTTCGTGAACTCAATGGCCTGGTTGTCGTGGAAGTGGCGCGTGCCGACGTTGTAGTCGCCCACGGTCTTCGTGGGGACGTACTCGCTGCCGTTCAGCCCGCGCTCTTCAACGTCATAGTGCACGACGAGGCCGTTGCCGTCGTACTTGGGCAGGCCGTGGATGTAGTACGTGGAGCTGTAGGCGTCATCGGCCGTATCGACCGTGATGATGAGCTTGCCGTCCTCGACGCGGTAGATGCTGTCACCGCCCGTCAAAAGCTGGTTGCCCTCGTTGTCCACCACAGGCAGCGTGTTCGCATTTGCACCGCCGGCAGACACCGTGATGCCGCCGCGACCGTCTACACCGAACGCCTCGTCGTTCTCCAGGCAACTCACCACGAGCTCGGCCTGCGGACGGTCATGTTCTCCCTGATCGTTCCAGGTTTTCTCGATGGTGAGGTCGAAGATGCCCAAACGACGGTTCGACGCCGTCACAGCTTGCATATCTTCAAGATACGTCGGTTCGGCATCCTCGCTCGCCGTGGTGCGGTAGACGTGGTCGGGCGTGGCGATGCGCACGGCGTCTTTCGTACTCATATACTCCCACGCGGTGTTGATCCACGCGAGGTCGTCGGTGATGCCTTCGTATGCGTCCTCCGCCTCTTCGTAGGTCACGGCTGGGTACTGCGGCTCGATGCTGCCGTCTTCCTGCTCGACGACGCCCATGCCGCGCTCGACGACCTTGAAGTACGTGTAGTCGACGTTACCTATAGGCACATCGACCTCGGCATACCAAGATTCGCCCGCCGTGAGCACGATGTCCTCGACCACGATGTCGCCGGGATCGTAGTGATAGAGCTCGCCCGTTGCGGGATCAATGTTCTGCTCTGCGGTCATCGACTTCACCGCGACGAGGTCGACCACCACGGGCAGACGGTGCGAAGAATCGTCGCCGTCGTTCCACTGCTTGATGACGCGGATCTCGGAGCCCTCGCCCTCGCCGATGGCGTTGTTGATCGTCGTGGTGTGCGTCTCCGCGTCATAGATGCGGTCGGCGTACCAGCCGTCCTTCTGCGTCTCGAGTACCAGGTAGGTGTAGCGCACACCGTTTTCCGGGTTGTACTTGGGCAGATCCTCGAAGTCGAGATGGTACGAACTCGTCTCCTGATAGGTTGCGCCCGGGAGGTTCCTGATTTCCGTGGCGGAGGGATCGACGGTACCGTCCATCTCGAACGCGCCAATCAGCTTGCCATCCTGGAACAGCTGCACGGTGGCTATGCCGTCGGTATCCAGATCCGCGGGATCCTTGCCATAGGCTTCTGCTTCACGTGGCGGAATCTGCGCCATGGTGCCGTCGGGCTGCTCCCAGAACTTATCCACACGCTCGTACGTGGTGTTGTCGAACGTGTTGGTAATGGTGTCCGTACCGTCGGGATCGGTGGCCTCTTCGAACGTCGAGGTGAAGGCGAGGTCTTCCGGCTCGCCTTCCATGTTCTCGAGCGTCAGGGTAAACGAGCCGCCGCCCGCGCCGTCGCGCTCGAACTCGACGGGCTCACCGTCGATCGAGATACCCGTCTCGATCCAGCGGTACTCGAGTTCGCGACCCTGGGAATCGTACTGGTCGAAGGTGCCGCTGAACGTCTGGCTCAAGGTCTCGGCCTTCCAGCCGTCCACCTCGATCGTCGTGTCCGTATCCTGCCAATCGGCATCGCTCGTGCTCGACGCCAGGCGGCTCTGCGCCGTGAACGTGACCGTCACGGTATCGAGCGAGTCCTGGAACGCCGCGATCTCCCACGTCTTCGTGGCCTCGACCGTCACAGTGCCGGTCAGGCGGTTCGTGATGGTACCGTCGTTGTAGATGAAGGGGTCGTTCGCGCGATCGGGTTGATCGAGTTCCTGCTTGTTGCCGTCCCCGTCCGTATAGTTGGGCTGCGTGTCGGTCTCGTTACCCTGGCTATCCACGGAGCCGAACACAACCTCATAGTTGGAAGATAGACCCGTATCCTCGCGCAATGCATAGATATAGGGGTAGCCGTCCGGATCGTATTTCGGCAGGTTGCTCAGAATGTTCGCGCCCTGCTCGCCATATTGCTCGGCGAGCAGCTTGCCCAGGTCGATGGTATCGTCCTGCGAGCCTGCGGGGATCTCGATGGTCACGTATTCGACGCTCTCGGCGGCGGTACCGGAACCGTCGATAGCGTTCATCTGCACCTGCGATGCCGTAGCAGGGCTGCCATTCTTCGAATAGCGCCACAACGTGAACGATGCCGCAGGGCGCTCATCGATGTTCCCACCGTCGAGCCAAACCTTGGTCGCATCGTAGCTCGTCGTGCCGACGGGGCGGATCGTCATGGTGCCACCGTCGTAGAGCTTGTCGACAGAGCTGCCGTGGCTCGGAGACGCCGAGTTGTTGTACGCAGGCTGGTAGTAGTCCTTACCCGAGGTGGTGTCCGTCGGGTCCTCGAAGTACGCGTAGTACACAATCGGCGCGCCGTTGAGGTCGTATTGCGGCAGCGTCGCTTTGATGGTGGCCGTATTGCCGTCCTCGGAGAACGTGATGTCGAAGGCCTGGCCTTCGCCGAGCTGCGCCTCTATCATCTCTTCAAGCGTGTCGGAGCGCACGTTGCCGGTGCCATCGACAACCTGCTTGTTGTCGATGAGCGCGCTGAAGCGGAAGTACTCGGCGTAGTCGGCCGCATTGAGCGTGCTGCCGAAAATCTCCTTCAACGTCTTGTCGCCGAGCTTGCCCTGGATGGTAAAGGTGTAATCCTGCGTGAGCATGAGGTAGCGCTGGCCGCCCGTCGCACCTTCGTCGTTCTCGCCGTAGGTGTAGTTCTGGGGGCGCTCATTCGTATCGTTGAGGCGCCAGGAGATGGCAACCTCGTGCCGCTCGGGCGGATTGAAGAGGGCATTACCGTGCTCGTCGAACATCTGGTTGCCGTCCTCATCGAGCTGCGGCGTGGTGACGGTCTCGACGAACTGCGTGGGCATGCCTTGGACAGACACATTCCACGTACCGATGCTCTGCGCCGCGGCGCTCGCCTGCTTCACCCAATTGGGCGCCTCGCCATCGCCGATGTAGAGCTTCAGGCGCGCCTCATCCGTGAGGTTGCCATTCTCATCGACAAGCGAGATCCACGATGCTCCACCGTCGAGCGAGAACTGCGGGATGACGTTCTCAGCATAGCCTGCCATGTCGGGGCGATTGCTCGAATTGTTGTCGCACCAGGTGATGGCCATCTGCGCCGATCCGGTGAGGCTCTCGTACGAATACGTCGTCGAACCCTCAACGTTCGCGGCGTTCATCATACCCGGCAGCGTGAGCGCGTTCATCACGTTCATCACGGTGTCGGTCGAGGCAATCTCCTGTTCGGCGATGGTCTCGTTATCCGAGAGCTCCGGGAGCTCGACCACGACTTCAAAGGCCGAGCGCGCGGGGATCTGGAGCGTGGCCGTCTGCACGGCACCTGTCGCGCTCTGCTGCAACAGCCAGTCGATCTGCGTCGCGGTCTCGCCCGCGAGACTCGTGGAGAGGAGCACGTCGAGGTCGATGCTCGCGCTGTATGTCGAAAGCTCGCGCGCCTCGCCGGTTGCCGTGTCCACGGGTGCGATAAACGTCACGGTGAGGACGCCGCCCTTGTAGGCCGCCTCGGCGATCTTCACCGTCGAGGGTGTCCCGTCCGCCGCGATCTGGAACACATCGATCACGTCTGCGGGGTTCGCAAGCGCGATGCCCGACGGAAGCGTGACCTCGAACGAGTCGCCGGGGACAATGCTCTCGGGCGCGGTATCCACCTGATCGGCGTTTGCGGGATCGAGGAAGAAGGTGAGGTTGAGCTTTGCCGGATAGGTCTCGGGGACGAAGGTCTCGGTCTTTGGCTCCTCGGCTGCGGACTGCTCGTCTTCAGACGCGCTTGCAGATGCGCCCTCCGCGTCATCGATGGCCGCGGATTCTTCGGCATCGCCGGTGGCGTCGGCCTGCTCGCCGGCGGCGTCCTCGGCCTCCGAGGCGGCGTTCTCGGGTTCATCGGTTTCCGGCAGCGCGATGGTAAGACCAGTGCTCGAGAGTTTGAGGGCGCCAAGATCGCCCGTCCAATTGAAGAGCTCCGTGCGCTCGGCGGGCATCACGTCCTCGGTGTCGGGGTCGGTAGCGTCGGTATCAGCGGCATCCTCGGTTTCGGCAGCTTCGTCGGTGGCATCGGACGGAGTCTGGTCGCCGTCTTCAGAGGGGTCGGAAGACTGCGCGGTATCCGTCGAATCGGATTCGTCATCGGTCGCCGTGGAGGTGGAATCATCGCCGCTCGCCGAATCGCCCGTTGCAGCAGGATCCTCGGAGTCGGCAGCATCGTCGGAGGCGCTCGCTACCGCTTCGGTGTCGACGTCGCCCTCAGTATCCTGCTCGCCGGATTGGCCGTTTTGAGCAGACCCCCCCCCTGAACCATTATCAGTCTCAAGGGTTTCGGCAGATGAACCGTCCTGCCCGTCATCGTCGTTCGATTGAGATCCGTCGCCCGCGCGCGACATGGCGAGCACCTGGCCGATCTCTTGCGCCAGCACCTGCGGTACACCGGAGCCCATAACCGTCTGCAGCGATAGGACGACGATGAGCACGATGGCGATGGCTCGGGCACCCCACGAGTGATAGGCGCGCTTCAGGAGTTTAGCGATTCTGGCGTGGTTCATCTTCATATGCGGTTGCCTCCCTCGAACTGGCTGGGTTCCCGCACATAAACCGCCTCCTAAATTTGCCATTTAACAAGCAGTTTTATGGACGATGCCCAGGTAAGTCTATTAAATTTATGAGGGGGTACTTTTGTCAATACTCATCATTTGAGGTGGGGGGTTATGTTTTTAGGATATATGATAGATTATCCTAAAAACGTAGCGCTATCCCTTGTGTTATTCATCGCAAATGGGATATTACCCCGGGGACATTAATTTTCAACACCTTGTGCAATTCTGACACGAATCTCAGCTGCCCTGTGGAAAACCGCGCACGGCAGCAGGACACGGTGCAACGTCTGCGGCAAGCGCACGGCTCCCCACATTCAGGGCCTCAATTCCGGCGCATCTGCATGATGGCCTCGACCAGAGGCAGATCCTCGGGCACCGTGACCTTGAGGTTATCACGCGGAGCCTCGATGCAGCGCACCAAGCCCCCCGCCTCCTCGACGAGCGAGGCATCGTCGGTGCCGACAAACCCCGTGCGCGCGGCGAAATCCATCGCCTGGCGCAGAGCGTCGATGCGAAACACCTGCGGCGTCTGCACGCACCAAAACTGGCTGCGGTCGGGCGTAGAGTCGATGAGTCCCATCGGATCGGCGATCTTCAACGTGTCGATAGCCGGCTGACCGCACACCACGCCGTCGAGGTCGGCGTCGGCGCAGAGCGCCTGCACCGCTGCGTCGATGGTCTCGGGTCGGATGAGCGGGCGTGCACCGTCGTGGATGGCGACGTACGCGCAGCCCTCCGGCGCGGCGACGAGGCCGGCATGCGTGGAGTCCTGCCGCGTCATACCAGCATCGGCGAAGGTGATGGGCGTCTCGAAGCCGCACGGCTCCACCGCGCGAGCACGGTATTCAGCACACCGCTCTTCCGGGCACACCACGACGATATGGCCGATCGTGTGCGTGCGGTCGAATGCCTCGATTGTCCACGAGAGCATGGGGCGGCCGGCGATCTCCACGAGCTGCTTGCCACCGGGGTTGCCGAACCGCGAGCCCGTGCCGCCCGCCACGATGATCGCGCACACGGAGCCACGCTGCTGCCCCGCCTCTTCGACACGCGAGAAATCCGGACAATACATGGCGGGCATAGTTGCAAAATCGCCGAAGCACCCGTCATCTTCTGTCTGAATTTCCGCAGAGCGGGACGCCTCGGGACGAAAAGCGTCCGCGCGAGAAGCCTCGGCGTGCTCGTTAGCCGCCATCACGCGGCACCACCATGCTTGCCGCCCATACGGTAGAGCGAATCGGCCAGGATCGTGGGGTTGTTCACGCCGAAGTCACCCAAACGCTCCGGGTCTTTCTGGATATCGTCCAGCAACTCCTGCAGCGAGCCGTATTCGTCCACGATCTTCTCGGCCACGCCGTCGCGCACAACCGAGACCTGGGAGAGCGTGCGGAGTCCCAGTGGCGTCATGACAGAGTCCTCGTCGAGGTCGTCGTAGCCGAGCGCCTCTGCCACGCGCTTGGGATTCGTGAGCTCCTGCGCGGACATGCTCGAGAAGAGCTTGCGAATGCGCACGGCGTTCTCTTCGGAGGAATCCTGCGCGTAGTCGCGGATCATGAGATTGTAGTCGTTCTCGATCACGTCGCCAGCGAGTTGCTCGAGCTGCATGCGCACGAGCTTGCCCTGGCTGCCGAGCTTAACGATGCAAAACTTGAGCTCGTCTTTCGCCTGCTGGAGGATCTCGAAGCTCGAGAAGATGTCCGTGATGTCTGCAAGGGTGACGTAGTCGTCGAGTTCGAGCGCGGTGAGGCGCAGGAGCGCGCGGTCGAGTTGCGTGCGCGTGGTCTGCAACGTGGAGACGAGCTGATTCACCGAGGCCATGATCTCGGAAACCTGCTGGATCTGGTAGGACTTGCCGTGAACGTAGACGTTTACAACGGATCGACGCTCCGAGACCGAGATCACGATGGCGTCGGTGAGGACGCTCATGCGCGCGGCGGTGCGATGACGCATGCCCGTCTCGCTCGTGGCGAGCGACGGGTCCGGGTTGAGATGGAAGTTCGCGCGCAGAATCTGCGAGAGGTTCTCGTCGATGACGATGGCACCGTCCATCTTCGAGAGCTCGAAGAGGCGGTTCGAGGTGAACGAGATGTTGAGCGGAAAGCCGTCGTTACCGGCCGCGAGGACATGCTCGGTGTCTCCCACGCAGATGAGCGCGCCGAGGTGCCCCGCGATGATCATATCGAGGGCGGTGCGGATGGGCTGACCGGGGGCGGTGAGGCGGATGGCCTCGTTCATGCGCTTTTGAATCTCTTCTTTGTCCACTCTACTCCCCCATCTCGCACGACGTTCACACGTATGCATCTATTTTCGCATGAGCGGGCGGGCGTACGGGACGGCACACGGGACTTTACGAAAAATTGCCTAACACCTTGTGTGCCGCCTTGGGTCGTCATTTTGGAGGACGGGCATGAAGGCGTCGCCCCGGGGCGGCCCTTCGCGTGCCTGCCGTACAGCAAAACGGGCGCCACCTGCGTGACGCCCGCTCGCTTCAATCTCTTGTGTCGGTATCCGTTCGAACCCTATCCCTTCGCGCCGGCTCCTACCTGCTGGATTCCGCCGGAACCGCCACCGCCTAGGCGCGGCGCGGCACCCGCCGAATGCGGCGCGGTCTCGAAGCTCGCCCCAAGCTCGCCGGTCGCGCGTGGCGCAGGAATCTCACCCGTACCGTGGCTGAACACGAACTCCCCGCCATCAACGTCGCAGAGGACCGTGTCGCCCGCGCGCCACTCGCCCGCCAGGAGCTCTTCGGAAAGCGGATCCTCGATGAGGCGCTGGATAGCACGGCGCAGCGGACGCGCGCCGTTCGTGAGGTCGGTGCCCTCGGCGACAATCTTCGCCACCGCGGCATCGGTGAGCCGGATGTTCATGCCGTTCGCAATGAGGCGCTGGCGCAGGTCGTCGACCAAGAGCTCCGCGATCGCGGTAAGGCTCTCACCCGTGAGCTTCTGGAACACCACGATATCGTCCACGCGGTTCAGGAACTCGGGACGGAACAGGCGCTTGAGCTCGGTCATGGCGCGGCTCTTGATCTCCTTGCCAGAGAGCCCCGCCTCGCCTGTGCTGCCAAAGCCCACGCTCGATTCCTGCGCGATCTCGCGCGCGCCCACGTTCGACGTCATGATGACGACCGTGTTGCGGAAGTCGACCGTCTTGCCCTGGCCATCCGTGAGGCGACCTTCGTCGAGAACCTGCAGCAGGATGTTGAAGATATCCGGATGCGCCTTCTCGATCTCGTCGAAGAGCACGACCGAATACGGGTGCCGACGCACAGCCTTCGTGAGCTGACCGCCCTCCTCGTGACCAACGTAGCCCGGTGGCGAACCGATGAGTTTCGAGACCTCGTACTCGCTCGCGAACTCGCTCATGTCGAACGAAATGAGCGCGTCCTTGCTACCGAAAAGGTACTCGGCGAGCGTCTTCGCAAGCTCGGTCTTGCCCGTGCCCGTGGGTCCCAGGAAGATGAACGAGCCACCGGGGCGACGCGGATCTTTGAGCGGCGAACGGCTACGGCGGATGGCCTTCGCCACGGCGGCGACCGCCTCGTCCTGGCCGATGATGCGCGTCTTGAGCGCGTCCTCGCACGCGAGCAGGCGGCGGCTCTCGTCCTCGGTGAGCGAGGATACCGGCACACCGGAGGTGGCGCTCACGATATCCGCAATCTGCTCCGTATCGATAACGAGCGGGCTCGCGTCGAGCTCAGCTGTCCATGCGGCACGCGCTTCAGACAGCGCGATTTCAGCCTCGTGCTCCTGCTCCTTGAGCTCGGCAGCGCGGTTCATGTCGTCCGCCTCGGACGCCTCTTCCATCGCGGCCTTGAGCTCAGCGACCTTCGCCTCGGCATCGCGAACGGCTTCGGGAGCGCGATTCTTCGCGATACGCGCTCGTGCGCCGGATTCATCGATGAGGTCGATCGCCTTGTCCGGCAGGTAGCGGTCTTGGATGTAGCGCGCCGAAAGGCTTGCGGCCGCCTCGACGGCTTCGGGCGTGTAACGCACGTGGTGGTGCTCCTCGTAGCGCGGAAGCAGTGCGCTCAAAATCTGAACCGTATCCTCGACACTCGGCTCCTCCACGTCGATCGACTGGAAGCGACGCTCGAACGCGGGGTCTTTCGTGAGGTACTTGCGGAATTCCTCGGCCGTGGTGGCACCGATGATCTGGAATGCGCCGCGCGCAAGCACGGGCTTCAACATAGAGCTCGCATCGATGGATCCCTCGGCGGAACCGGCACCGATGAGCGTGTGCATCTCGTCGATAAAAAGGATGACGTCATCGGCGTCCGTGCATTCTTGGATGACGCCCTTCAGGCGCTCCTCGAACTCGCCGCGGTACTTCGCACCGGCAACAAGTCCGGGCAGATCGAGCGCCCAGATGTTCTTGTCCATGAGATTCTCGGGCACGTTGCCGGCGGCGATCTCCTGCGCAAGGCCTTCTACGAGCGCGGTCTTGCCCACACCCGGGTCGCCCAGGATGAGCGGGTTGTTCTTGTTGCGGCGCGAGAGGATCTCCATCATGCGGCCGATCTCGCGCTCGCGGCCGATCACCGGGTCGAGCTCGCCGGCGCGCGCCTTCGCGGTGAGGTTCGTGCCGAACTGCTCGAGCATCGAGCCGCCCTTGTCCTGCTTGCCGCCCGTGGCCTCGCCGGAGAAGAACGGCAGCCCCGCGCCCGGCCGGCCGAAGCCCGCGCCCGCCATGGGGCGCTTGCCCTGGTCCTTCGAGATGAGCTGCTCCACCGCCTGGCGGATCGCCGGGGCGGAGACGCCCAGCCGCATGAGGATGTCCATGGCGCGGCATGAGGTCTCGTCGACGATGCCGAGCAGCAGGTGCTCGGTGGAGACGTAGGTCTGGTCGTGGCTGCGCGCCTGGCGGAACGCCGCCTCCATGACGTGGATCACGGCGGGGGTGAAGGCGAGCTTGCCGCCCGTGCCGGGCGCGGGCTCGTGACCCGGCTCCTCGCCGGCGGCGGGCTCGGCGGCGCCGCCCTCGGCCGCGGGCGCATCGCCCGTCGTGGGGCCGTCGGCCGCAGCGCCCTCCGGAGCCGCGGCGGACACCGTCCCGGTGCCGCCCGGCTTCGTGGTCGCCGACTCCTTGAGCTGCGTCATGATGTCGTCATAGGAGAGCTCGAGCGAGCGGAGCGCCTCCGCGGCGACGCCCTCCTCTTCCTTCGCGAGCGCGAGCAACAGGTGCTCGGTGCCCACGTTCGTGGTTCCCAGCGCGACCGCCTCCTGCTTCGCGATCGACATGACGCGGCGCGCGCGGTCGGTGAATCTCTCTAACATGCGTAAAACCTCTGCTGTGCTCTGACGATATGTCACACGGATGACGCAGCCGACACGCTGCGCATCCTCCTTGTTTACCCAAAGGCGTCACATCGTAACACAACGCATGGAGAAGCGCTGGGGCACCCTCCCCTAGCGGGCGACGGGCTCGGCGAGCACCGTGCCCTCGGGGAACGCACTGCGGAACGCGAAGCGCGAGAGGGGGCCGGCGATGAGCAGGTTCCACGGAAGTGCTGCGATGAAGTTGAACGGGATGTTCCCCAGCCAGATCGCGGGGATCATGGCGATGTCGCCCGTGTGGGTCACGGCCTCGACCGCGCCGTAGAGCGACATGAAGAGCACCATGGGGAAGACCATCATGGTGCTCACGGCGAGCATGATGGCGAACGGGGCGCTCTTGCCAGGCGTGACCAAGAAGCGGAAGGCGAACCACTTGGCGAAGCGGCTCGCCACCAGCACGTCGAGCGCCATGGCCACGAGGTAGGCGGGCGGGAAGCCCAGCCACGCCTCGGCGACGACGCCCAGATCGAGCTGCCAGCCGTGCACGCGGGCGACGTTGTAGACGGACATGCCCATCACCATGCAGAAGCACATGATGACGGTGAAAATGAGGCTCTCTCGCTTGTTCTGGGGCATCGGGGACATCAATCCTCTCTGAATCGGGTCGTACCGGGCGCCACCGGCATTTCTCTGCGAAACGACCGTTCGCCGGTCAAAACCGACCGTTTGCGGCGCTCTGCCACTCTAGCGGAAGAGGCCGCCCCCTCGTAAGCGAAAAGTTTATGGAGATGCGCGCGGCGGCGCGGGCACCTGCCCCACCAGCGCCGCGTGCACGAGCCTCCAAGATGCGGGGAAGCCCCCGGCGCGTTCCCCTGGGCGTCCTGGCCGCGAGGCGATGCCCCGCAGCGAGGACGAGCGAAGGAGAGGCGCCGAGGGCTTCCCGATCGGAGTCAAGAGCTCGCGCGATTAGTACATGCCGCCGCCCTGCGCGTTGGCCGTGGCCGCCGCGATGGCGTCCTCGAGCGCGGTGTTCTTCGGCACGTCGGTCACGGTCGCCTCGGTGATGAGGATGAGCGAGGCCACGGACGCGGCGTTCTGCAGCGTGGTGCGGGTGACCTTGACCGGGTCGAGCACGCCCATCTTGATCATGTCGCCCCACTCGCCGTTGGCGGAGTTCAAGCCCTCGCCCGCGGGCAGGGTCGCGACCTTGTCCACCACGACGGCGCCCTCGAAGCCGGCATTCTTCGCGATGGTGGCCACGGGCGCGGTGAGCGCCTTCTTCACGATCTCGATGCCGATCTTCTCCTCGGGGTCATCGTAGGCGATGCCGTCGAGCGCGGGGATGGCGTCCATGAAGGCCACGCCGCCGCCGGCGACGATGCCCTCCTCGACGGCCGCGCGGGTCGCCTGCAGGGCGTCCTCGACGCGGTGCTTGATCTCCTTGAGCTCGGTCTCGGTCGCAGCGCCCACCTTGATGACGGCCACGCCGCCGGAGAGCTTGGCCAGGCGCTCCTGGAGCTTCTCGCGGTCGAAGTCGGAGTCGGTGTGCTCGAGCTCGGCCTTGATCTGCGCCACGCGGGCCTCGATGGCCTCCTTGGAGCCACCGCCGTCGACGATGGTGGTGTTGTCCTTGGTGACGGTGACGGACTTCGCGGTACCGAGCATGTCGGGCGTGATGTCCGCGACCTTGATGCCCAGCTCATCGAGGGCAGCCTGGCCGCCGGTGAGGGCGGCGATGTCCTCGAGCATGCGCTTGCGGCGGTCGCCGTAGCCCGGTGCCTTCACCGCGACGACCTGGAGCGCGCCGCGGATCTTGTTGAGCACGAGCGTGGGCAGCGCCTCGCCGTCGATGTCCTCGGCGATGATGAGCAGGCCCTTGCCGGAGCGCTGCACGGCCTCGAGCACGGGCATGATGTCCTGCACGTTCGAAACCTTCTGGTCGGTCATGAGGATGTAGGGGTCGCGGAGCGTGGCCTCCATGCGGTCGTTGTCGGTGACGAAGTACGCGGAGACGTAGCCCTTGTCGAACTGCATGCCCTCGACGGTGTCGATGGTGATGTCGAAGGTCTGGGAGTCCTCGACGGTGATGACGCCGTCCTTGCCCACGACGTCCATGGCGTCGGCGATCTTCTCGCCGACCTTCGGGTCGCCGGCGGAGATGGTGCCGACGGACGCGATCTGCTCCTTGGTCTCGACGGGCTGCGCCTGCTCCTTCATCGCGGCCACGGCGGCGTTCACGGCCTTCTCGATGCCGCGGCGGATGGCGAGCGGGTTGGCGCCGGCGGCCACGTTGCGCAGGCCGTCGTTCACGATGGCCTGGGCGAGCAGGGTCGCGGTGGTGGTGCCGTCACCCACGGTGTCGTTGGTCTTGGTGGCGACCTCCTTCACGAGCTGGGCGCCCATGTTCTCGATGGGATCCTCGAGCTCGACCTCCTTGGCGACGGAGACGCCGTCGTTGGTGATGGTCGGCGCGCCGAAGGAGCGCTGCAGGGCGACGTAGCGGCCCTTGGGGCCCATGGTGACGGTCACGGCGTCGGCGAGCTTGTTGACGCCCTTGGCGAGCTTGGCGCGAGCCGTGGTATCGAAGGTAATATCCTTAGCCATTGTGTTCTTCCTCCAACTGACGATGCTGCATAGAGCCTATGCAAGCGGATGGTTCGGCCTGAGCGGCGACGCTTACTCGACGACGGCGTAGATGTCGTCGGCGCGCATGAGGAGGTAGTCCTCGCCGTCGATCTTGACCTCGTTGCCGCCGAACTTGCCGTAGATCACGGTGTCGCCGGGCTTGACGTCGATGGGCATGCGCTCGCCCTTGTCGTTGAGCTTGCCGGCGCCGACGGCGACGACCTCGCCGCGCTGCGGCTTCTCCTGCGCGTTGCTCGCGATGTACAGGCCGGTCGCGGTCTTCTGCTCCGCAGGCTCCGGCTTGATCAGGACGCGATCACCAAGCGGCTTCAGACTCATACAGGGTTCCTCCTTCGTCGGTTGCGCGAGCGCACGCGGGCCCGCAGCACCATTCCGTTACGTACGCTGTGAATAGTACCCAGCCGCGAGAACTTATACAACTCCATAGCAAAAAATCTTATGATTCGACACTTAGATTTTATGAGTGCCCCCGCGCCGCCATGTAAAATTACCCCAGGGGTATTTTTACATGTCAGAACCCCAGGGGTTTCTACATGCGGCGCGACCGCCATGTAAAAATACCCCTGGGGTAATTTTACATGGCCTCGTAGACGCAGCGACCGCCTACGTAGGTGGCGAGCACGCGCGTGGCCTGGATCTCGTCCGGTGCGCAGGCGGTGAGGTCGCGGTCGAGCGCTACGAAGTCGGCGAACTTGCCGGGCTCGAGGCTCCCCAGCTCGCGCTCGCGGCCGGCGGCGCACGCGCTCCCGAGCGTGTAGTTCCCCAGCGCCTGCGCCATGGGGATGCGCTCGCTCGGCAGCCAGCCGCCCGCGGGCTCGTGCGTCACCGGATCCTGGCGCGTCACGGCCGTGTAGAGCACGTTCATGCTGGTCACGGGCGTGATGGGCGAATCGGTGCCGAAGGCCTGCCGGACGCCCGCGCGCGCATACGTCGCGAACGGCCACATGATGCGCGCCCGCTCCTCGCCCAGGTCGCGCTCGGGGCCGCCCGGGTCGAGTGTGATGTGGCACGGCTGCGACGAGGCGACGATGCCCAGATCATGCAGGCGGGCGATGTCGCCGGGCAGCAGGTTCTCGAGATGCTCAAGGGTGTTCCGCCCCTGCGTGGGCAGGTCGAAGCGCGCCCGCGCCTCCTCGAAGATGTCGAGCGCCGCATGGATGGCGCCGTCACCGATGGTGTGGATGCGCACCGCGTGCCCCCGCTCGGCCGCCGCCAGCACGAGCGCGCGCATGCGCTCCGCGCTCACCGTGAGGTGCCCCCGGTCGCCGGGGTAGCGCGGGTTCGCGTACGGCTCGGTAAGGTAGGCGGTGTGCTGGCTCGACACGCCGTCGAAGAACTGCTTGAAGCCCGGCGCCTTGATGAGCGGGCTCGCGTCGGGCGCGCCGTAGCGCTCCTGCAGCCGTTCGAGGCGAGACATGTCATCGAGCAGCGTCGGGAACAGGTGCGCGCGCAGGGTGAGCGCACCGCGCGCATCGAGCGCCTCGTAGATGTCCTCGCGGATGAAGTCGCAGCCGGGCAGCGGCATGAGCGACATGTCGCAGATCGAGGTTATGCCCTGCTCGGCCATGCGCGCCATCTGCTCGGTGTAGGCGCGTTCAAAATCGGCCTGGCTGAGCCACTCGAGCAGGCGCGGCTGAAGTTCCATGGCCGCCGCCTCGCGGATGACGCCCGTGAGCTCGCCCGACGCATCGCGGTCGTAGATGCCGCCCGCCGGGGGCTCGGAGTCGCGTGTGATGCCGAGCTCCTCGAGCGCGCGACTGTTCAGCCAGAGCGTGTGGCCGTCGCCCGAACACATGGCGCAGGGGCGATCCGGGAACGCCTCGTCGAGCGAGCGCTTCGTGGGCGGCACCGGCGGGTCCCAACGGTAGTCACGCCAGCCCTGCGTGACCACCCACGCGCCCTCGGGCAGCGTCGCGGCGAACTCCCGCGTGCGCGCAACGAGCTCGGCCTCGCTCTCACCCATGTGCATGAGCACGAAGGGCGAGTTGTAGACCGCCGTGTGGAAGAAGTGCAGGTGAGCGTCGTGGAAGCCGGGGCAGATGAAACGGTCGCCGAAATCCACGACCGGGGTGGCCGCCGGGCATGCGGCGATGACGTCGTCCGGCGCGCCCACGTGCGCGATGCGCCCGGCCTCATCCACCGCGAACGCGAGCTCGCGCGGGGCGGTGCAGGAGCGCGCCGAGGTGAACACCCGCTTCGAACGTACGATGAACTTCATACCATCCGCCTTCCTCGTCGTCCCAAACCGGATTGCTTCGCGCGGCAGCGCATACGAACCCGTCCGCCATGCGCCGCGCCCAGGTGCGTCGAATGCGCCCGGCTCACGCCAAGCGGGCGAGCAGCCGCGCGCGCTCGGCCTGGTCGCGCGGGCACAGCGGCTCGAGCGCTGGGTCCTCGAGCAGGCGGCGCGCCTCGTCGGTACCCCGGTGCAGCAGCTCGTATTCGGCAAGGCGCAGCTGCGCCGACGCACGGTTCAGGTGGTTCTCCGCATACGTGAGCCGCTTGTACATGCGCTCGGCGTCCTTCCGCGTCCACTGGTCGTGCGGGCGCAGCAGCTCCTTGTCGCTCTCGTACATGGTCTCGAGCGGAACCGCCCAGGCAGAGGAGCTCGGCACCTGGCTGCGCAGCGCCTTCAGCTCGGCGAGCGCCTGCTTCGCGCCCGCCGCGTCGCCGAGCGCGTAGCGGCAGAGCAGCTCGAGGCTCGTCTTGCGGATGCCCAGCTTGTCGTGCTTGTCCCGCAGCTCGACGCCCGCGAGGCGCGCGAGGGCGGACTCGGGCTCGCCGCAATAGTACTCACAGGTCGCGATATCGTCCTCAAGCACCGCCTTTGAGCGGGCGCGCTTCGCGCCGCGCAGGGAGCGCTCCAGGACGAGGCGCAGCTTCTCAGGGTCGCAATCATGCGTGAGGATGCCCATGAGCTCGGTGTACTTGGTCGTCGTCCACTTGCGGAACAGCACGACGACGAGCCCGATGGCGAAGATGCCGATCGCGTAGAAGAACCAGTTGGAAAACGATGCCGCCACGATCGAGAGCACGCCGATGGCGACGACGCCCGCGATCGAGAGCAGGCGGCCGCGGAGGATGTCCGCGGCGTACGCCCGCGAGCAGGCGTCGGCCGTCATGTCCGCGTAGCGGGTGCGCGCGTCGACCCCGCGCAGCTGGTACTTCCCCATGTGTGTCCTTCCCCATCCCATCGCGCGGCGCGGGCGGCGCCGGGGCGGGCACCGTATCCGGCATCGCGCCCGCCGAGCGCATCTGCCGCCGCGCGTACGTTCCCCGCCCCATTCTACGCCATCCCCGCCGCACCGCCGCCCGCCCCGTCCCCGCGCGTGCTACATTAGTGCGGGCGCCCTTCCCCGCCCCGCGCGGCACCGGGAAGGTCGCAGCCCAGTCAGCATGTAGCAGGCGAGGCACGCACGAGGAGACGGTCATGGCAAGCAAGGCGACCCGCACCATCCAAGCGCTCGGCACGGCGGCCGAGCCCTACATCATCGAGCAGCGCCGCTATTTCCACCGCCACCCCGAGCTGAGCCTCCAGGAGTTCGCCACGACCGAGGCCATCGCCCGCGAGCTCGACGCCATGGGCATCCCCTACGAGCGCCCGCTCGCCACGGGGCTCATCGCCACGCTCGCCGGCACCGCGCCGGACGCCTACCACCCGGACGGCACGCCGCGCCGACGCCTGCTCATCCGCGCGGACATCGACGCGCTCGCCGTCACCGAGCGCACGGGCGAGCCGTTCGCCAGCGAGAACGAGGGCGTCATGCACGCCTGCGGCCACGACTGCCACATCGCCATGCAGCTGGGGGCGCTGCGCATCCTCTCCCAGATGCGCGACGAGCTGCACGGCGAGGTGCGCGCCGTGTTCCAGCCCTCCGAGGAGAACGGCGGCGGGTCCGCGCTCATGATCGACGCCGGCGCGTGCGAGGGGGTCGACGGCGCGTACGCGGCGCACATCTGGAGCGAGGTCGAGACCGGCACCATCTCGTGCGAGCCCGGGCCGCGCATGGCGAACACGGATTGGTTCCGCCTGGACATCCGCGGCACGTCCTGCCACGGCGCCATGCCGCAGCGCGGAGCGGACGCCATCATCGCGGCGGCCGAGATCGTGAACAACCTGCAGACCATCGTGAGCCGCGACCTCAGCCCCTACGAGCCCGCCGTGGTGACGGTGGGCGAGCTGCACGGCGGCACGGCGCGCAACGTCATCGCGGGCACGGCCTACCTCACTGGCACGGTGCGCACGTACAGCAAGGCCGCGCACGAGGCCATGCCCAAGCTCATCGAGCGCATCGCCGTGCACACCGCCGCCGCCCTGGGCGCCGAGGCCGAGCTCACCGACTACACCGTGGCGCACGGCGCGGTGGTGAACGACGAGCGCGCCTCCGCGCGGTGCCGGCAGGCGATCGTCGAGGTGCTCGGCGAGGAGGCCGTGGGGCGCTACCGCGGCACGCTCTCCGGCGAGGACTTCTCGCGCTACCTCGAGCTCGTGCCCGGCGTGCTCGCCTTCGTGGGCACGCGCAACCCCGCCCTCGGGGCCACGTTCGCCCAGCATTCGTGCTTCTACAAGGTGGACGAGAGCGTCCTCGCGAAGGGCGCCATGCTCTGCGCCCAGTACGCCGTCGACTTCCTTGCCGAACATGTAAAATAACCCCAGGGGTATTTTTACATGTTGGGGTGATGTGGCCATGCGTGCCTCCCGTCGTTGCATCCGTATGCTCGCGCTGCTCGTCGGCTGCTTGCTGCTTGCCGGCGGAGCACTCTTCCTCGCGGGTTGCTCGAACCTCGGCGAGTTCGACGCATCGGCCGTGACGCGACAGGCGGAGCGCTACTACGAGCGCAAGTACGGCGAGCGCACGAAGGTGCTCGACATCTGGGAGGACCGCTCGTTCCAGCTCTTCTCCGACCAGTCGAGCGGCAGGGCCTTCTGCACCATGGAGGACGGCTCCACGGTGCTCGTGGATTTCGAAGCGGGCGTCATCGGCGACAACCGGCAGCAGGACGAGATCGTGGCGGCGTACGAGCAGCGCTTCCGCGACGCGCTCGAGGACGGCACGCGGCAGCTCGAAGCGTCCGGGTACACCGTCGACCGCCTGCTCATCAACGGCTCTTCGCCCAACCAAGCGGGGTTTCTCAGCGGGCGCATCTCCCCGTGGACGTGGCAGCGGGACGAGGACGCCGCCGAGCAGACGGGCTCGTTCTTCTATACACGCTATACCGGGGACGAGGACTTCTTCGCGGAGGAGGCGCCGCGCGTCAACCTGGGGTCGCCCGTGGTCTGGGTGGAGCTCAGCGGCCCCCACGCCAGCTATGAGGGCGGGTTCCCCATGGACGTCCCGGAGCAGCCCGAGTGGGTCGAGCCCCTCGACGAGCTGTGCCGCTCGCTGCTTCCGCTCACCGACGGCGACCCGGAGACCAGGGTGCAGGTCTACCAGGCGGGATACCTCGAAGGCGGTGCCGAAGGGTGCGGAAAGCTCGGGGAGCTCAACCCGTTCGGCGCCGCGGACGGGGCGGGCGACTGGCTCATCGTCGACTGGATTCCCCTCGGCCACGGGGTGTACGCCACCTCCGACGAGCCGGGCGTGCGCCTGCGCGCCGACGACCTCTCGCTGCGCGTGGATGCCAATGCCTATACCTTTGACGAACTGCGGGACTCGGGCAGCCTGGTCGAGCGCGAGGGTCGCCCGCTTCAACCCGAGGCCTTCGAGGTCTACCAGCTCGAGCCTGCCGCGGCTGTCTTCTCCTCGGCTCCCTCGGACGTGCAGGAGCACGGCTGGTTCAACATCGCGATCGCCTACGACAACGGCGCGGTGGCAAGCGAGCTCGCGCAGCGTGGCGTCGAGACGCAGGCCCTCTACCCTTCGCTCTACTCCATCGAGCCCAATCCCGCTGCAGCGGAGCACGAGGACGAGCCGCCCTACGAGATCGGCATGATGCGCGCCGAGACGCTCGAGAACGGCTTCCAATACCGCACCGCCACGCTGAGCGCCACCGAGCCGCTGACCCTCGCCCGCATGTAAATTTACCCCAGGGGTATTTTTACATCGCTATTCCTCCAGGCTGCGCACAAGGCTGAGCCGGACGACCTTGAGCTGCACGTCCCCGGTCTTTTCGTCCGCGCACTCCATGCACGCCCACACGTCGTCGACGTCCACGAGCGTGCCGCTCAGGCGCACGGCCCCGATGCCCGCGACGAACTCGTCGAACACGAGGGTGCAGGGCTGCCCCAGGCGGCCTTTCAGCAGCGCGATCAAGCTCGACGTGTGGCGCTCCTCGCCGCCAACGAGCCGGCGGAGGTACTTCTTCGACGGCATCGCCGCGATGAGGTAGACCATCATCGGGAACAGCGCCCAAGCCATGACCTCCATGCGATCACCCCCGCTCCACGACGACGCTCGCCACGTCGGCCGCATCGATGAGCGTCACCACCGGCTGGCTCGCGACCTTGGGGCTGCCCAGGCGGGAGGTCTTCTGCACATAGGACACGCGCAGCCAGCTCTCGGTCACGCCGAGCAGCTCGGCACCCGTCACGGCACCGCGGTCGTCATCGTCCATGAAGCCGATGGTCACGCGCTTGCCCACGAGGCGCTCGAGCACATGGAGGTCGCGATGGGCGCCGCGCCCGGAGCTCACGACGCTCACCTCGTCGTTCGCGAGGTCGTCAAGCGTCACGCCGTAGAGCTTGGCGAGAGCGGCGGCCTTGTCGAGCGCCGGCGCGCCCTGGCCCTGCTCCCAGTTGCTCACCGTCTGGCGCGTGACGTCGATGGCCGAGGCCACCTCCTGCTGGCTCATCCCGCTCCGCTTGCGCAGCGCGAGCAGCTTGTCCTTGATCATGCGGCCTCCTTAACCGGACGGGCGCCCGTTGCGGCGCGGCCCCACCGTGTTCCTCTACATTCCCAGCTCAGACGGTTCCGCGCAAGCAAATGCGCTTGACATCTTGTCAATTTGACCGTGCAGCCCATGTAAAAATACCCCTAGGGTGTTTTTACATGAAACGGGCGGGCAGCCGAGGCCACCCGCCCGCATGTGCAGCAGCTGTAACAAAACCCCTGGGGTGGTTGTACATCAGTCGCGGCGGCCGAAGAGCGCCAGCAGGCGGATGAACACGTTGATGATGTCCAGGTAGAGCTCGATGGCGTACCAGAGCGCGTTGTTGAGCGTGGGCGCCGCCGTGGAGGCGCGGTGCACGTCGTAGCCGATGAAGCCGCAGAAGAGCAGGATCACCACGATGTCCGTCGCGGTCTGCCGCACGCCGAAGATCGCGAGCACGAGCTCGATCACGATGATGGCGAGGAGGCCCGTGAAGAGCACGCCCTGGATGCGTTCGAAGAACCGGGGGAACATGATGCCCGCGGCGCCGAACACGATCATGATGCCGGCGGTCGCGGAGAACGCGACCGAGATGGTCTGCATGTCGTAGGCGGCGAGCACGAGCGAGGTGGTGAACCCGAACGTCAGGGTGAAGATCGCGTAGCCCACGAGGCCGAGCGTGAGGTTATCCTTGGCGCGGCCGATGCTCATCGCGACGATGCCGCCGATGCTCGCCACGAGGCTGCCGATCTGGAACAGCATGGCGTTGCGCATGAAGAACATCAGGAACTCGTAGGTGCCGGTGATGTAGGAGCACGCCGCCATGATGACGAACGAGAGCACCACGAATCCGGTGAGCACGATGTTGTACAGGCGGCGCGAGATGAGCCGCGGGGCGGGGCCCTGCTGGTAGATGGGGCCGCCATATTGCTGGTACTGCTGAGACTGGTACCGTTCGACTTCGTTCATACTTCCTCCGATCGGTGCGGGCACGTCGCGCCCGATTCTGGACAGTGTACCCCATATCGCGCATGCCATGCGCCCGGGACGACAGGTTAGATGGGTTGGTTGGGGGTTGGTTGGGGACGTGTTCCTTTCAACCCCTTTTTTCCAATCAACCCATCACCGTGAGTAAAAAAGGGGTTGAAAGGAACACGTCCCCAACCAACCCCCTCCCCCTCAGGCGTTAGCTCAACTCGAGCATGCCGGTGTAGAGCTGGTAGTAGCGGCCGCGCAGGGCGAGGAGCTCGTCGTGGCTGCCGCGCTCCACCACGCGCCCGTGCTCGAGCACGATGATCGCGTCGGCGTCGCGCACGGTGGAGAGCCGGTGCGCGATCACGAAGGTCGTGCGCCCGCGCATGAGCTGGTCCATGCCGCGGCCGATGAGCATCTCGGTGCGCGTGTCGATGCTCGAAGTCGCCTCGTCCAGGATGAGCACGGGCGGGTCGGCCACCGCGGCGCGGGCGATGGCCAGAAGCTGCCGCTGCCCCTGCGAGAGGTTCGCGCCGTCCGAGGTCACCATCGTGTCGTAGCCGTCCGGCAGGCGGCGGATGAAGCTGTCGGCGTTCGCGATCCTCGCCGCCGCGCGCACCTCCTCGTCCGTGGCGTCGAGCTTGCCGAAACGGATGTTGTCGGCGATCGTGCCGGTGAAGAGGTGCGTGTCCTGCAGCACGATGCCCAAGCTCCCGCGCAGCGCGGCCTTCGAGATGTTCTTCACGTTGATGCCGTCGTAGGTGATCTCGCCCTCCTGCACGTCGTAGAAGCGGTTGATAAGGTTCGTGATGGTGGTCTTGCCGGCGCCCGTGGAGCCCACGAAGGCGATCTTCTGTCCGGGCTTCGCGAAGAGGTTGATGCAGTGGAGCACCTCATGACCCTCGTCGTAGCCGAAGGACACGTCGTGGAAGCGCACGTCGCCGCGCAGGGGGACGAGCCCCGTCGCGAGCACGGTGCCGTCCGCACCGAGCGCCGTCTGCTGCACGCGCGCGCCCATCTCCGCCGCTGCAGGTGCGCCGAGCGCGTCCTCCCCCACAGCGCCGTCGGAAGCGCCCGCGCCGCCGCCTGCCGCACCGCCGGCCGCGCCTGCAGCAACCGCGCCCTCACCCGCCGCCACCGGCACGAGCGCGCCCCACGCGCCCACGCCGTAACCGTCCGGGATCCGCCACGCCCATGCATCGTCGCCCGTCCGCACGAGCTCCACGCGGCCGTCGTCCACCTCGGGCGCCTCATGCATCACGGCGAACACGCGCTCCGCGCCGGCAAGCGCCGAGAGCAGGAAGTTCGACTGCTGGGTGAACTGGTTGATGGGCATGGCCGTCTGCCGCACGAACACGAGGTAGCTCGCGAGCACGCCCACGTCCGTCCAGCCGTTGATGGCCATCCAGCCGCCGAGCACCGCCACGATCGCGTAGTTCATGTAGCTGATGGACACGACCGCGGGCACCATCGAGGCCGCATACGACTGCGCGCTCGTGCCCGCCACGCGCAGGCGCTCGTTCTTCTCGCGGAAGGCGAAAAGGTTGGCGTGCTCGTGGTTGAACACCTTCACGACCTTCTGCCCGCCGAGCATCTCCTCGATGTACCCGTCGAGCTCGCCGAGCACCCCCTGCTGCCGCTGGTAGAACGCGCGGCTCTTCTTCGTGGAGTACCCGATGTAGGTGAACATGCAGATATAGCCCAGCACCACGATGAGCGAGAGCTGCCAGTTGAGCACGAAGATCATGACGAGCGTGCCCACGATCTGGATGAACGTCTGGATGACCATCGCGAAGCTGTTGTTCATGGCCTCGGCCACGGTGTCGACGTCGTTCGTAAAGTAGCTCATGACGTCGCCGCGGTTATGGCTATCGAAGAAGCGCAGCGGCAGCGTCTGGATGTGCGCGAAAAGGTCGCGCCGGATTTCGACGAGCACGCGCTGCGCCGCATGCACCATGAGCTGAGTGTAGCCGAACGCCGCGAGCACGCCCACGCCGTAGATGCAGGCGGTGAGCACGACGCCGCGCACGAAGTCGCCGTACGCGCCCGCGGCGAGCGCGTCGACCACCGGCCGGATCATGTACGTGCCCAGAAGGTTCGCCGCGGCGGATGTGGCGACGAGCACCGCCACCGCGCCGAACATGAGCTTGTGCCGGCCGAGGTACGAGAGCAGCTCGCGTACCGTAGCGCGCAGGTTCTTGGGCTTGTTGCCGGGTGCAGCCATCAGCGCGCACCCCCTTCCCTATCAAACGATGCGCCGGGTGATAATTTGGTGTCAGACACCTTTTTATCATCGGGCGCAGCAGATGATAAAAAGGTGTCTGACACCAAATAATCACCGGGCGCCGACGTATCGCCGCCGCGCGTCTGGGACGCGTAGATCTCCTGGTAGATGCTATCGGTCGCGAGCAGCTCCCCGTGGGTGCCCACGGCGTGCACGCGCCCGTCGTCGAGCACGACGATCTGGTCCGCGTCCTGCACGGAGCCCACGCGCTGCGCGATGATGATCTTCGTGACGCCCGTGAGGCGGCTGAGGTTCTGGCGGATGCTCGCGTCCGTGGCCGTGTCGACGGCGCTCGTGGAGTCGTCGAAGATGATGACCTTCGGCCGCTTGAGCAGGGCGCGGGCGATGCACAGGCGCTGCTTCTGCCCGCCCGAGACGTTCACGCCGCCCTGGCCGAGGTCGTAATCGATACCGCCGGGCAAGCGGTCGAGGAACTCGTCCACCCGCGCCTGCCGGCACGCCTCGAGCAGCTCCTCCTCGGCCGCCTTGCCGTCGCCCCACATGAGGTTCTCGCGCACCGTGCCGCTGAACAGCACGTTCTTCTGCAACACGATCGCCACGGCATCGCGCAGCGCCGCAAGGTCGTAGGCACGCACGTCGTGCCCGCCCACGAGCACGGCGCCCTCCGTGACGTCGTAGAGGCGCGGGATGAGCTGCACGAGCGTGGTCTTGCCGCTGCCGGTGCCGCCCAGGATGCCCACCGTGGAGCCAGCCGCGATGGAGAGGTTCACGTGCTCGAGCGCGCACTCGCGGGCGTCCGCGCGGTACTTGAACGACACGTCGCGGAACTCGATGGAGCCGTCCGGCACCTCCTCGAGCGCGTGCTCGGGCGAGGCGAGATCGATGGGTTCGTCGAGCACCTCGCAGATGCGGTGAATGCTCGCGAGCGACCGCGTGAGCAGCAGAAACACGTTCGAGATCATGATGAGCGAGTTCAGGATCTGCAACACGTAGGAGAGGAAGCCCGTGAGCTCGCCCACCTCGAGCGCGCCGCCCAAGATCATCTGGCCGCCGAACCACATGATGAGCGTCGTGGCCGTATACATGGACGTGTAGAGCACGGGCATGTTGAGCACCGCGAAGCGGAACGTGTGCTCGCTCGTGGCGGCAAGCCCCTGGTTCACGCGGCGGAACTGCTCGCATTCGTAGTCGCCGCGCACGTAGGCCTTCACGGCGCGCACGGCGGTGAGCATCTCCTGCACCACGTCGTTGAGCTTGTCGACCGTCGCCTGCAGCACGCCGTAGAGCGGCCCCACGCGGCGCACGATGAGCGCCATCGAGATCGCCATGACAGGCGCCACGACCACGAACACGAGCGCGAGCTCGGCGTTGAGGTAGAACGCGAGGATGAAGCCGATGATGAGCATCACCGGCCCGCGCACCATGGGGCGGAAGCCCGCGTTGAGGGCGTTCTGGATCACCGTGACGTCGGTGGTCATGCGCGTGACGAGCGAGGACGTCTCGAAATGGTCGAGGTTCGCGAAGCTATAGTCCTGCACGCGCTCGTACTCCGCCGCGCGCAGGCGCGCACCGAGCCCGTAGGTCGCGCGCGCCGCGAAGCGGGCGTACGCGAGGCCCGTGATGAGCGAGAGCAAAGCGCAGATAGCCATGTAGACGCCCTGGCGGAAGATGAAGTCGAGGTCGCGGCCGGCCACGCCCACGTCGATGATGTCAGCCATGAGGATGGGGATGACCATCTCGAAGGCGCTCTCCACGACGACGAGCAGGATGCCCATGATGGCATCGCGGCGGTACGGGCCGAGGTAGGATACGATGCGGCGAAACTCATGCATGGGCGGGCACCCCCTCGGGGGCGGTGCCGGCGGCAGGCGCCGCGGCGTAGGCGGCCTCGCATGGCGCCGGCGCGGCATCGGGTGCGGCCGACGCGTCCGCGGCCGAGCCGGTGAGCGCCTTGCCGTACGCCTTGAGGTTCGCGTGGGCGCGCGCGAGGTAATCGGCGAACGCCCGGCGCTCCTCGTCCGTGAAGCCCCGAAGCATCACCGTCGCCTCCTCGCGGCACGCGGCGTCCCACGCGCGGGCGACGCGCTCCCCCTCCGCGGTGAGGGTCACGGTCTTGCTGCGCTTGTCGCTTGCCGCCGGGGCGATCTGGACGAACCCCTTCTTCGCCAGGGCATCGAGCATGCGCGATACGCCCGCGGGGTCGAGCTCGTAGTATTCCGCCAGGTCGCGCTGGGAGCACGCCCCGAAGCGATGCAGGTAGGAAAGCAGCTTGGGCTGGCCGGTGCCCAGGCCGACCGACGCCATGTAGGGGTGCATGAGCTGGCGCTGCGCATGGCTCGCGCGGTAGAGCAGCGAGCGGAGCTCGAAGAGGTCGGAACGGTCACCGCCCACCGGCTGGGAACCACAGGGGTCTGGCATGCCCCATCATCTCCCGATAGTTGACATATCAACAGTTGACGCATCAACTGATACCGCGCGCAGCGCGGCGCGTCAAGCGCGAAACCTGAGCGAAACGAAGCGCGACCTCACCCCTCGTCCGACTCGATCGGCGGGAACAACTCGAGGAAGCGCTTCGCCGAATACGCCTTGACCCACGAGCGTTCGAACGCCGTACGGTCGCGCGTGATGATGAAGTCGACCTGCGCGCGCTCGGCGATCGCCCGGATACACCCGTCCTCGTAATCCGGCTCGTTGGAATCGAGGGCGATGGCGCACGCCTCGACGTCGAGCTCCTCGATGTCGAAGATGCGGATGAAGATGCGCAGCCAGTCGCGTCGCTCCTGCTCGGACAGGGTCTTCCGCGAGATGTAATAGAAGTCGTTGAGCGAGGACGCGGCAACGAGGCCCGTATGCACATGGTTGATGATGAGCTTGACGAGCTCGAGCGCCTCATCCGATTCGGGGCGGTCCGGAATCACGTAGTCGAGCAGGGTGTTGGTATCGAGCAGCATCTTAGACATCGCGGTTCGCCAGCTCTCGCTTGAGCCCCTCCGGGGTCAGGGTGGACAGGAACGTATTGCGGGGCATGCGCGCCCGCAGCTGCATGGCGTATTCGAAGAGCTCCTGGCCGCCGTCGGGGATGCGCGGGCGCGCCGGGTCGGGCGCGGGGACCTCCTCCGCCACCGTCACGGCAGCGGAAGCCGCGGCCCCGAGCGCCCCCGCCTCGGCGGCCGCCGCAGCCTTGAGGTCAGCCCAGTTCTTCGGCGTGCGCACGCGGTCGGCGCGGGCAGCTGCGCGCTCCGCCGCCTCGCGGCGCGTGAGGGACTTGGCCACCGTGGCGACCGGCTCGCCCGCGGGCTCATCGCGCACCGGGACGATCTTGAAGAGCGGCTTGCTCCGTTTGAAGATGGTGTACTCGACGCCGTCCGTCGCGACGCGGTCGGCGATCTCGGTCAGGTTCTTGCGCGCCTCGGAAAAGCTCGCCGTGTACATGGCAACCTCCTCGACCGAATGTCTACCTTAATATCTATAGTAATAGCTACGTTCATATAGAGCAAGCGTGTATCGCCATGCAAAAAGGCGATACCGACCGCCCCGAAGGAGCCCGTCGATATCGCCTTCTACCTGCCTACCTGTGAACGCGCCCGCCGCCGTGGCAGCAGCCGAGCGCCGCGCCCAGCGCGCCTACTCCGCCGCGGGCACCTCGCCCGTCGCGAGCACCTGCTCGAGCGCCTCCTCGTCGAGCACGGGCACGCCCAGGCTCTCGGCCTTCGCGAGCTTGCTGCCCGCGCCCGGGCCTGCCACCACGTAGCTCGTCTTCTTCGAGACGGAGCCCGTCACCTTCGCGCCGAGCGCCTTGAGCGCCGCCCCGGCCTCGTCGCGCGTGCGGCGCTCGAGCGTGCCCGTGAGCACGAACGTGAGCCCCGCGAGCGGCTGCGCCGCCACGAGGTCCTCGGCCACGCCCGTCTCCTGCGACGCGCGCGCGGCCTCGCCGGAGAGGTCCTCCTCGAGGGTGAGCCCCGCCACGCGCAGGCGCTCGAGCACCGCGAGGTTCTCCGGGACGCTGAAGAACTGCCGCACGCTCTGGGCGATCTTCGGCCCCACGCCGTCGACGGCGGCGATGTCGTCCTCGTTCGCCACGATGAGCGCGTCGAGCGTGAGGAAGCGCCGCGCGAGGACCTCGGCCACGCTCTTGCCCACATGGCGGATGCCCAGAGCGAAGAGCACGCGGCTGAGCGGCTGCGCCTTCGACTTCACGAGCTCGTCGACGACCTTCGCCGCGATGGTCGCGCCCACGGGGATGGGGTCGCCCGCGCGCACGCCGCGGCGCTTGTCGTCCTTGAGGTAGGTGCGGCCCGTGTCGAGCCCGGCGAGGTCGTCGGCCGTGAGCTGGTAGAAGTCCGCCACGTCGTGCACGAGCCCCGCCTCGATGAGCTTGTCGATGAGCTCGTCGCCCACGCCGTCGATGTCCATGCACCCGCGGCTCACCCAGTGCGCGAGCCGCTCCTTCACCTGCGCGGGGCAGTCGATGGAGACGCAGCGGTACGCGACCTCGCCCTCCTCGTGCACCACGGGGCTGCCGCACGCGGGGCACGTCCGGGGCATGCGCCACTCCGCGGCGTCGGCGGGGCGCTTCGCGAGCACCGGCCCCACGACCTCGGGGATCACGTCGCCCGCCTTGTGCACCACGATGGTATCGCCCACGCGCACGTCCTTGCGGTGCACCTCATCCTCGTTGTGCAGCGTCGCGCGCGCGATGGTGGAGCCCGAGACCGTCACCGGATCGAACTCCGCGACCGGCGTGAGCACTCCCGTGCGCCCCACCTGGATGCGGATCTCGCGCAGGACGGTCTCCTTCTCCTCCGGCGGGAACTTGAACGCGATCGCCCAGCGCGGGGCGCGCGCCGTGAAGCCGAGCTCGTCCTGCTGGGCGAAGCTGTCGACCTTCACCACCACGCCGTCGATGTCGTAATCGAGGTCTTCGCGATGCGCGAGGGCGTCGGCGCAGAACGCGTGCACCTCCGCCGGCGTGGTGCAGCGTGCGACGTTGGGGTTCACGGAGAAGCCGGCTTCCTTGAGCCAGCTCAGAAACGCGTGCTGCGAGTCCACGTGCAGGGGCGCGGTGTCCGCCACGGCGTAGAGGAAGGTCGCCAGGTCGCGCCTGGCCGTGACCTTGGGATCCTTTTGGCGGAGGCTCCCCGCGGCGGCGTTGCGCGGGTTGGCGAAGGGCTCGCGGCCCTGGGCGTCGGCCTCCTCGTTCAAGCGCAGGAAGCTGCCCTTGGGCATGTAGACCTCGCCGCGCACCTCGATGGGGCGGCGCGCGTCGGCGCCCATGTGCGCGAGCGCCGCCTGGGACAGGCGCATGGGCACATCGCGGATGGTGCGGACGTTCAGGGTGACGTCCTCGCCGGTCACGCCGTCGCCGCGCGTGGCCGCGCGCACGAAGCGACCGTCCTCGTAGGTGAGCGCCACGCCGAGGCCGTCGATCTTGAGCTCGCAGGTGTAGGTCGCGTGCCCCGCCCCGAGCGCGGCCTCGGTGCGCTCGAGCCATTCGTCGAGCTCGTCGAGGTTCATGGCGTCGTCCATGGAGTACATGCGCGCCATGTGCTCGACGGATTGGAACTGCGGCGACACGTAGCCGCCCACGCGCTGCGTGTACGAGCGCGGGGTGACGAGCTCCGGGTAGGCCGCCTCGATCTGCTGCAGCTCGATGAGGAGCTTGTCGAAGGCGGCGTCCGTAATCTCGGGCGCATCGAGCGCGTAGTAGCGGTACGCATGGTACTCGAGCTGGCGGTTGAGCTCCGCCGCGCGCTCGGCAGCGGCCTCACGGGCCTCCGCGCGCGCCGCCTCGTCCGTGCCCTCGGCCTGCGCGTCCATATCATCAAAAAGGTTCAGCTGTTTCACCGTGACTCCCCGTTCGTCGGTTTGCCCTCTCAGGGTACCATCCGCCCGCCCCGGCGCGGACGGCTTCGTTGGCTCGTCGCGCGT
This sequence comes from [Collinsella] massiliensis, assembly GCF_002161605.1. Taxonomy (NCBI): domain Bacteria; kingdom Bacillati; phylum Actinomycetota; class Coriobacteriia; order Coriobacteriales; family Coriobacteriaceae; genus Enorma; species [Collinsella] massiliensis. The sequence continues at coordinate 132,475 of NZ_NFIE01000003.1, forward strand.
CTTCCCCGTTCCTCCTCGAAACATGCCGCGGGCGCATGCGCTGCCGTTTCCGTGCATCGCATGCGCCCGCGTGGGTTCAGGGGCTGTCCTGTGCGCGCCCACGCCCTGCAATCGACGCGGCGCGCGCAGACGCTACTGGTTCGCCATGAGGTCCTCGAGGTACTGGCGGAACTCGTCCTCGTTCATGAGGCTGCCCGAGCTGTCGCCCGTCGTGCCGTCCTGGCTGTTCTCCTGGAGGTCGGCGTCGGAGCCGAGCGTGACCTCGATGTCCTGCGTCTTGTCGCCGCGCACGACGGTGAGCGTGATCGTCTCGCCGATCTGGTGCTCGCGCGCCGCGATGATGAGGCCGTCCGCCGAGGTGACGGGCTCGCCGTTCACCGCGGTCACGATGTCATCCACCTCGAGGCCGGCCTCGGCCGCCGGGCTGTCCGGGTTCACCGCGGTCACGACGGCGCCCTCGGAGACCGGGAGGCCCTGCTCACGCGCCGTGAACGCGTTCACGGAGGTCACGGTCACGCCGATGTAGGGGTGCGCCGGGGTCTCGCCCGCGATGATCTGCTCCGCGATGTTGATGGCGTAGTTCGACGGGATGGCGAAGCCCACGCCCGCGCTGGAGCCGGAGTAGGACTCGATCACGGAGTTGATGCCGATGAGCTGGCCTTCCGCGTTCACGAGCGCGCCGCCGGAGTTGCCGGGGTTGATGGCGGCGTCCGTCTGGATCATGTTCGCGTAGATCGCCGTGCCCGAGGTGCCGGTCAGCGCCGTGGAGCGGTAGAGCGCGCTCACGATGCCCGTGGAGACGGACTGCTCGTTACCGAAGGGGCTGCCGATGGCCATGACCCACTCGCCCACGGTGATGTCGTCCGAGTCGCCCACCTCGATGGGCGTGAGCGTGCTCGTGTCGATGTCCTTCAGGCGCACCACCGCGAGGTCGCTCGAGGCGTCGGAGCCCACGATGTCGGCCTCGTAGCTCTCACCGTCCACCTCGACGCTCACCGCCGTGGCGCCCTCGATGACGTGGTAGTTCGTGAGCGCGTTGCCGTCCGTGTCGAGGATGACGCCGGAGCCGACGCCACCGGAGCCGGTCTGCTCGTTCACCGCCGAGATCGACACCACCGAGGGCAGCGCCTTGGCCGCCACGGCCTCGGCGAGCGTGGTGTCCTCGGCGTCGATCTTGATGGTCTGCGCGCTGTTCGAACCGGAGAGCGCGGGCGCGTCGACGCTCGAGTCCCCGATGTTGAGCGCGCCGGTCATGACGAGCGCGATCACGAGCACCGCGCCCACGACGAGGCCGGCGAGCGATGCCAGGAAGACCGGCATCTTCTTCGTCTTGGTCTTCACGACCGTGCGCGTATCCACCGTCGCGGTCGCGGGTGCCGCCTGCTGGGCGGCGTGCTGCCAGTGCGCGCCCGCCTGCTCATCGGCCTGCGTGCCCGCCGCGTGCTGGTACGCGGTCGCGCTGGGCTGCTCGACCGTCGGCTGGGACTGCCATGTGGCGCCCCCCTGCCCCTCGCCCTCGGACGGGGTCTGATTGGTCTCGATGGAGATGCGCGGCGACGAACCGGTGCCCTCGCCCGCAGCAGCGCCTTCGCGATGCTGGAAATCCCTCTCATCCATGAAGATCATCCTTTCGCTATTCCCGACGCCGGGCGCGAGCGCCCGACATTCCTCATGCTGCCCGTTTTGTACCCCGCCCGCGACGTGGAGCGATTCCGGGGGATAATCTTCAGCCAAGATTAACTAAATGCGATGGGGCTCCACGCGCTCCGCATACCGGTCGGCGCGCAGCGACATTACTCCTTGAACAGGTAGCCCACGCCGCGCACGGTGGTGATGTGCGCCGCGATCTGCGGGCCCACCTTCGAGCGGATGCGCCGGATGTGCACGTCGACGGTGCGCGTGCCGCCGCAGTACTCGAAGCCCCACACGCGGTGCAGCAGCACCTCGCGCGAGTACGCGCGGTTGGGGTGCGTGGCCAGAAACGAGAGCAGCGAGTACTCCATGAGGGTGAGGTCGACGGGCTCGTCGTCCAGGTATACCTGGTAGGTGGCGAGGTTGATGACGAGGTTGTCGATATGCAGCACGTCGTCCACCGCGAAGGCGTCCTCGTCCCCCAGTAGGCGGCGGGCACGCACCTCGAGCTCGACCTCGCTCGCGCCGGAGCTGATGAAGTCGGAGCGCGAATGCGCGGGCAGATGGAGCGTGGGGAGCGATTCCTCGTCGGCGATGACGAGCATGGGGATGCCGCCGCGGTCGTCGAGCCACTTCACGATCTGCTCGATGCGGTCGTTGCGGATGCCGTCCGCGTCGAGCACGAGCAGATCGAAATCATGTGCCGCCGTGGGCGAATCGGGCGTGGCAAGGCTCACCTCGACGCCGAGCGGCTGCGTGAGGGTGCATACGAACTCGTAGAAACGCGTCGTTCGTGCCATGAACAGGATGCACGTATCGGCCATGGAGCACCTCCTTCGATAGATTTCATCATACCGCATGCCAGACTCCCGCGTGGCCTGCACGGGGCAACTGACATATCACGAATGCGCCCGCATGGGCGCTGCGCGGCGCCGGGCAAGGCCCCGGCGGCAGGGGTCGCGGCGCGCGGGCGGGCCACCCCGGCTATGCGCCGGCGAAGTAGTGCTTCAGCTCCCACTCCGTGACGGTCGCGGAGAACTTCGCCCATTCGTCGCGCTTCCGCCTGAGGAAGAACGAGTGGATGTGCTCGCCGAGCGCATCCTTCATGAACTGCGAGTCCTCGAAATAGTCGAGCGCCTCGTCCAGGCTCCGCGGCAAGGTGGCGTACCCGGCCTCCGCGAGCGCGCGCTCGCCGCCGGCGATGAGCTCAGGCGTGGGCTCGGGCGGCAGCTCGAGCTTGCGCTCGATGCCGTCGAGGCCGGCCGCGAGGGTCACGGCGTTCACCAGGTACGGGTTCGCCATGGGGTCGGGCGTGCGCAGCTCGATGCGCGTCGAGAGCTGCTTGCCCGGCTTGTAGATGGGCACGCGGATCATCGCGGAGCGGTTGCGCAGCCCCCACATGGCGAACGCCGGGCCGTTGTTCGCCCCGCCGCCGCCCAGGCGCTTGTACGAGTTCACCGTGGGGTTCGTGATGGCCGAGATCTCGCGCGCGTGCGCGAGGATGCCTGCCATGTAGTGCCTGGCGATGTCCGAGAGGTGGTAGGTCGCATCGTCCTCGCCCCAGAAGACGTTGTTGCCATCGTGGTCGAAGAGCGACTGATGGAGGAACATCGCGCTCGACGAGGCGCCGGCGATGGGCTTCGGCATGAACGACGCATGGATGCCCGAACCGTACGCCTCGAGCTTGATGATGTACTTCGCCGTGATGATGGCGTCGGAGGTGGTGAGCGCCTCGGCGTGGCGCAGCGAGATGCCGTGCTGCGAACGGCCGCTCGAATGGAACGTGTACTCAACCGGGATGCTCATCTTCTCGAGCATGAGCACCGTGTCTCGCCGCAGGTCGCGCGCGGAGTCGGACGGCGTGAGGTCGAAGTAGCCCGCCTCGTCCATGGGCTCGGGCGTGTGATCGTCCGGGAAGTAGTAGAACTCGATCTCGGTGCCCACGTTCATGAGGTAGCCCGCGGCCTCGGCGCGGTAGAACATGCGGCGCAGGCACTCGCGCGGGTCGCCCTCGAAGGGCGTGCGGTCGGGCCTGCGCACGTCGCAGAACACGCGGGCCACGCCGTCCTTCGACGGGCGCCACGGAAGCACCTGGAACGTCGAGGGGTCGGGGAACGCGAGCATGTCCGCCTCTTCGGGCGTGGTGAAGCCCTCGATGGACGAGCCGTCGAACCCGATGCCCTCCTCGAACGCCACCTCGAGGTCCTCCGGGCTGATGGCGAAGCTCTTGAGCCGGCCGAGCACGTCGGTGAACCATAGGCGCACGAAGCGGATGTCGCGCTCCTCAACGGTGCGGAGGACGAAGTCGATGTTCTGCTGTTTGTCCATAAGGCGTCCCTTCGAACGAGGCATGCCGGAAACGTGCACGCGCGCAGCATGGGCGCCGCGCCTTTCATCCGCCCTGCAGTATCGCACGCGATTGTTTCCGTGCCGTTTCCCGTTGCGGTGCCGCAAGGATGCCGGCGCTCGCGTCGTCAGAACCCGCCAATCATCCAGTTCGTTGGATAAATGTGCCTCATGTTTGAATTTCATCCAGTGAGTTGGATAAAATAATCATACTTGTAGAAATGTCCATCGAACTGGATGCATTGATGCACACGAGAGGACGGTCATGAGGACTATGGACATCATTCAACGACCGCGCGCGCTCAACTGGTTCAAAACATGGCGCGATCGTGATGTCATCAAAGTGGTAACCGGCTTGCGCCGCAGCGGCAAATCAACCGCGATGAAGCTTGCACGTCAAGCTCTTGAAGCCGATGGCACCCCGCCGAACGCCATCATATACCTCGACATCGAGCGCATGGCGTTCGATGCGCCGAAGACCGCGGAAGAGCTCTACCGCATGGTCATCTCGCGCATGGACGTGAGCGAGCAGAAGCAGACCTATATCTTTATCGATGAGGTACAGCGCATCCCCCACTTCGAGCAGGCGGTTGACGCGCTGTATGCTCGTGAGGATACCGATGTGTACATCACCGGATCGAATTCTGACCTGTTATCCAGTGAGCTGGGAACGTTGCTAACGGGTCGCTATGTCGAATTGCATATGATGCCGCTCTCCTTCGCCGAGTATCGCAGCGCATTTCCAGAACGCGAAGACGACGATACGATTCTCAACCGCTACCTCATCTATGGTGGGCTACCCTACACCACCGCGCTTCCCGAAGAAGATACCGCTGACTACCTCGACGGCGTGCTGAACACGATCCTCATCAAAGATGTTTCCCAGCGCCACCCGCGCTTCAACCTCACGAGCCTCCGAGCGCTGCTCGCATTCATGGCAGATAACATCGGCAACCAATTCTCGCTCAAGAAAATCGCGGACGGCCTCGCGCGAAACGGATCGAAGCTCTCCCCCACCACAGTCGGCGAGTACCTGGATGCACTCACCGAGTCATACATTCTCTACGAGGCAAAGCCTTACGACGCAAAGGGTAAGCGGCTCCTAGAACGAGGCGGTAAGTACTATTTAGGCGACTTGGGGTTCCGACACCTGCTGCTCGGACGAGACCAAAGCGATTTGGGGCACCGTTTGGAGAATCTTGTCTATCTTGAGCTCCAACGCCGTAGTCGAAAGGTTTTCGTCGGCCGCGCCGCTTCAACTGAGATTGACTTCATTACCGAAGACCAACATGGCACCAGCTACTATCAAGTCGCACTCAGCGTCCTTGACGAAGGCACGCTCAGCCGTGAGCTCGCACCGCTTCGCAGCATTCAAGATAACTACCCCAAGACGCTTCTCACGCTCGATCGCATAGGGCTCGGCGATTATGGAGGCATCCGACACGTAAACATCGTCGATTGGCTCCTCGAGCGCCCGCGCGCGGGAGCTTCCCGCTGAGGAACCGCCCCGCCGGCCTAGCGGACGCCGCGCCCCAGGTCGTCGGCGACCTTGTCGACGCCCTTGCACGCCGGGCAGCCCTTCTGCCCGCACGAGCTGCAGCTGCCCGCGGACGAGCAGTCCGCGCACGTGCCCTTGCGCCGCACGCGCACGCACACCGCGATGAACGCCGCGGCGACGAGCGTCAGGATGATGATATCTGCCACGCCCATTGGTTCAACCTCCTGCTTTCATACTAAACCTCATGTACCCGCTGGGAGACGACTCCGGACGGGCGTGCAAGAAAACGGCCGGGGCGCGAAGAGGGAGCGCGCCCCGGCCACTACGAGGGGGAGCAAGCGTTACGCAGACGCCGCGGCCGCCGCCGAGCCGGGGGCGACGTCGTCGTCCCACGCCCACTTCGGCATGGGGCGGAACAGCTGGAAGAGCATGCCCGCGATGCACGCGAACGCCACGACCGTCCAGACGCCGAAGCTGCCGAGCACGATGAGCTCGTAGAGCTGGTTGATGATGAGGCCGACCACCCAGGCGAACGCGCACTCGTACCCGATGGCGATGGCCGTCCAGCGTGCCGAGTTCATCTGCGCGCGGATGGTGCCCATGGCCGCGAAGCACGGCGCGCACAACAGGTTGAACGCGCCGAAGGCCGCGATGGCGCCCATGCTCGGGAACATGCCGGCGAAAGCGACCCACAGGTTGGGGTCTGTCTCGGTTCCGTCCGCGATGTGCAGAAGCGAGCTCGCCGTGGCCACGACGTTCTCCTTGGCCACGAGGCCGGTGATGGACATGGCCGTGGCCTGCCAGGAGTCGAAGCCGAGCGGCGCGAAGATGAACGCGATGGCGCCACCGAGCATGGCGAGCACGGAGTAGTCCGTGAACTCCTCGGGGATGCCCTCCATGGCGGGCAGGAAGCCGAACGCGCCCTCGTACACGCCGAAGTTGGAGAGGAACCACACCACGATGGTCGACGCGAAGATGATGGTGAACGCCTTCTTGATGTAGGCGGAGACGCGCTCCCACACGTGCAGCGCCCACGAGCGGACCGCCGGGAGGTGGTAGCTCGGCAGCTCCATGACAAACGGCGTCGGGCGGCCGGCGAAGAGCTTCGTCTTCTTGAGCATGATGCCCGACGCGATGACCGCGACCACGCCCAGGAAGTAGAAGAGCGGCGCGATCCACGCGGCCTCGGCGGTGCCCACCATGGCGCCCATGAGCAGCGCGATGATGGGGAGCTTCGCGCCGCACGGGATGAACGTCGTGGTCATGACGGTCATGCGGCGGTCGCGCTCGTTCTCGATGGTCTTCGTGGCGAGCACACCGGGAACGCCGCAGCCCGTGGAGACGAGCATGGGGATGAAGCTCTTGCCCGAGAGGCCGAAGCGGCGGAACACGCGATCCATCACGAAGGCGACGCGCGCCATGTAGCCGCAGTCCTCGAGGAAGCTGAGCAGCACGAAGAGGACGAACATCTGCGGGATGAAGCCGAGCACCGCGCCCACGCCGGCGACGATGCCGTCGAGCACGAGGCTCTGCACCAGGTCGCTCGCGCCCGCGGCGGTAAGCCAGCCCTCGATGACGCTGGGGATGGACGGGAAGCTCTGGCCGAAGAGCGTGAAGCCCTCGCCGAAGAGGTTGTCGTTCACCCAATCCGTGCCGGCGGTGCCGATGGCGCCCGACGAGGTGGCTATGAAGTAGACCCCGAACATGATGGCGATGAAGATCGGCAGGCCGAGGATGCGGTTCGTGACGATGCGGTCGATCTTCTCGGAGGTGCTCATGCGCGCGGGCGCCTTCTTCACGCATTCGTCCATGAGGTGCGCGATCTGCGCGTAGCGCTCGCTCGCGATGATGGACTCCGCGTCGTCATCGCAATCGCGCTCGCACCGCGCCACGAGCGCCTCGACGCGCGCGGCCGCCTGCGCGGGCAACTTGGCCTGGGCCGCCGTGGCCTCGTCGCGCTCGAAAAGGTGCACCGCGAGGTAGCGGCGCCGGCTATCGGGCACGGATGCGGGGAGCTCCGCCTCGATGTGCTCGATCGCGTCCTCGATGGCCGCATCGAAGGCCAGGCGCTTCGCCTTGCCCGGATGCGCGGCCGCGTGCCGCGCCTTCCCGATGAGCTCGTCGATGCCGGTCCCGCGCAGCGCGGAGACCATGACGACGGGCACCCCGAGGCGCGCCGAGAGGGCGCGGACGTCGATCTTGTCGCCGCCCTTCTCCAGCAGATCCGCCATGTTGAGCGCCACGACCACAGGGAGCCCCGTCTCGATGACCTGGAGCGCCAGGTACAGGTTGCGCTCGAGGTTCGTGGCGTCGAGCAGCTGGATCACCACATCGGGCTCGCCGCTCATGAGGTAGTCGCGGCTCACGCGCTCCTCCGGGCTGTAGGGGGAGAGCGAGTAGATGCCGGGCAGGTCGGTCACGGTCACGCTCTTGTCGCGCGAGAGCCGGGCCTCCTTCTTCTCCACCGTCACGCCGGGCCAGTTGCCCACGTAGCCGTTCTGGCCGGTGATGAGGTTGAAGAGCGTGGTCTTTCCGCAGTTGGGGTTGCCCGCCAACGCGATATGGAGCTGTGAAGCTGCCATACTGTCCTTCTTTCTTGGGGCAGGCCCTCGCCGAATGGGTTGGTTGGGGACGTGTTCCTTTCAACCCCTTTCAACCCATGTTTCCGCTGGCCGCCCCTGGCTTTGAAACTTCTTCAGTTGCCGAGTCGCGCCGGTTTCGACATATCGGAGACGGGCGTAGCGCCGCCCGCACCGATCTGATCAAAATGTTATATAACGCTAACTCTGCCAGTACAATAAAAGCGCCACCAGGCGCCAACGTGCGCTACTGCACCTCGACGATCGCCGCTTCCTCCTTGCGGATCGAAAGCGCGTACCCGCGCACGGCGATCTCGACCGGGTCTCCCAGCGGGGCAACCTTCACGACCGTGAACGGCGTGCCCTTGATGAGCCCCAGATCCATGAGATGGCGCCGCAGCGCGCCCTCGCCATGGAGCTTGACGACCGTGGACGAATCGCCCACCTGCACATCTCCCAGCGTTTTCATCGCATACCCCCTTTCCAGTTCCCCTATCGCCACCCCGCCCTGGCAGCAGCGCCGCCCGGGGCGCCCGCCGGCAGGCACTCCCCTGCTCAGGCTTCCCGCGGCATCGCAGGGCGGGGCGCGCGGCTATGCGGTCAAGACGTGCGCGGCGACCTTCGCATCGAGGCCGAGCCGCGCGCCCTTGACGAGCACGATGATGTTGCCGCCGCCCGACGTCACCACGTGCACGCCGGCGCCCTCGACGAACCCCAGGTTCGCGAGGTGCCGCTTGATGGCATCGTTTCCGCGCACGCGCACGACGGTGACGTCGTCGCCCCCGCGCACCAGGGAAAGCGGAAGCGCCGACGCGATCGAACCTCCCAGCATGCCCACCCCTTCGTCTTGCCGCATCTACGTGGCGAAGCAAACGAGCCGCGAGCTGCCCGGCTGCCGAGGAGAGAAGAAACCGTCGGGGCACGCACGCTCATTTGTTCACCTAAGTAAACTATCACGATGCGCGGTGGATGTGAAGTAAAAATTAGCCTTTTCTAACAATTTAAAGCGAGGCGTGCGGCACGCGACATGGCGACCCGCGGAAGCGCGCGAACACCCGCTGCGCGCTCCGCATTTCCGCTGCATACGCGAGCGGGGCAGCCATCCGGTATCGGACGACTGCCCCGCGTTCAGTTTCGCCTCATTCGGCCGATCGGCGCGCCCAGCCTACTCGATGCGCAGGCCCACCTCCTTGAGCTGCGCCATGCTCACCTCGCTGGGTGCGGCGCTCATGAGGTCGCTGCCGCTCGACGTCTTGGGGAACGCCATGACATCGCGGATGGAATCGCAGCCCGCGAGCAGCATGCACACGCGGTCGAGACCGAGCGCGAAGCCGCCCATGGGCGGGGCGCCGAAGGTGAGCGCCTCCATGAGGAAGCCGAACTGCTCCTTGGCGCGCTCCTCCGTGAAGCCGAGCATCTCGAGGATGCGCAGCTGCAGCTCGGGGTCGTGGATGCGCATGCCGCCGCCACCGGCCTCGAAGCCGTCCATCACGAAGTCGTACGTGCGACTGCCCACGGAGAGCGGGTCGCTCTCGAGCCGCTCGATGTCCGCCTCGACCGGCTGGGTGAAGGGCTGGTGCTCGGCGGCGTACGCCTTGCGCTCCTCGTCCCAGTGGAAGAGCGGGAAGTCCACGACCCACAGGAAGTCGTGGCCCTCGCGCGGCACGTCGAGCGCGTCGGCCATGTGGCAGCGCATGCCGCCCAGGATCTCGTCGGAGGCGAGGCGCGGGCCGGCGGCGAACATCACGAGGTCGCCGGGCTCCACATCGCAGCGGCGGCGCAGCTCGGCCATCTCCTCGTCGCTGAAGAACTTCACGATCGGGCTGTTCATGGAGCCGTCCTCGCGGAAGGCGATCCATGCGAGGCCCTTGGCGCCGAAGGTCTCGGCCACCTTGGCGAGCTTGTCGATCTGCGCGCGCGGCCACGTGCCGGCGCCTTTGGCGTTGAGCGCCTTCACCACATGTCCCTCGGTGTTCGCGGCGCTCGAGAACACCTTGAACGCCGAGCCCTTGAACACGTCGGTGAGGTCGATGAGGTGCATGCCGTAGCGCGTGTCGGGCTTGTCGGTGCCGTAGGTGTCCATGGCGTCCCAGTAGGAGATGCGGCGCAGCGGCGTGGGCATCTCGACGCCCACCTGCGCGAACGCGTCGGCGAGCACGTCCTCGAGCGCGCCCATGACGTCGTCCTGGGTCACGAAGCTCATCTCGATGTCGACCTGGGTGAACTCGGGCTGGCGATCGGCGCGCAGGTCCTCGTCGCGGAAGCACTTCGCCACCTGGTAGTAGCGCTCCACGCCGCCCACCATGAGCAGCTGCTTCAGGAGCTGCGGGCTCTGCGGCAGGGCGTAGAAGCTGCCTGGCTGCAGGCGGCTCGGCACGATGAAGTCGCGCGCGCCCTCGGGCGTGGACTTGAAGAGCGCCGGCGTCTCGACCTCGGTGAACGCTCGGTTGTGCAGCGCCGAGCGGATGGCGAACGTGAAATCGCTGCGCAGCTGGATGCGGTGCGCCATCTCGGGACGGCGAAGGTCGAGGTAGCGGTACCGCAGGCGCGTGTCCTCGGCGGTCTCGATGCGGTCCTCGATCTGGAACGGCGGGGTCTTGGAGCGGCCGAGCACCTCGGCGCGGTCGACGAGCACCTCGATCTCGCCGGTGGGGAGCTTGGCGTTCACCGTCTCCTCGTCGCGGGCGATGACCGTGCCGTGCACGAGGATGGGCCACTCGGGGCGCATGGTCTCGGCGATGTGGAACGCCTCGCCGCCCGCGTGCTCGGGGTCGAAGGTGCACTGGGTCATGCCGGTACGGTCGCGCAGGTCGCAGAAGATGAGCCCGCCGTGGTCGCGGCGGCGCCACACCCAACCGGTGAGCGTGACCTCCTCGCCGATGTTCTCGCGGCGCAGCTCGCCTGCGGTGCGGGTGTGCATGGAGTGGATGTTCGCGGGGTTCGTCGCAGCCGATGCGGCCGCAGCCTGGGTCTCTGCCACAGGATCCTCCTTTTCATCTGTGCCGTCCCGTGCCGGAACGGACGGCTTCGTACAGACCGCCGAGCCTGCGTAGACCGCGCAGCTCAGCGCACGAGGCAAAATGGTACCAGCTTGCCGCCGGAGCCGCCACCGCCCGCGCGCGTTCTATAAATGTTTACATCGCGGCAAAGGCCGGAGTCGGTATCGCGCAACGGCCGTTGCGCCCATCCCGCGGGCTCGCGCGCACGCCGATGCAGGTTGAGGTCGCAGGCCGGCTGGCCGCGGGAGCACTTTTTTCCTACCAGAATCGAAAACGTGGTGATGGAATTCAGATATGCACGATGCGAAGCGCGATATTGGCCCCACGGCACCCCCGAGAGCGGCTTCCGGCTGTCCGCACGCAAGCGAATCCTGGGAAAATGTCTACGCCCGCGCGCCGAACCTGCTCGCGAAGCCTCGTTCCCCCATCCCGAATCGCGCATATCTGAATTCCATCACCACAAAACGGCCCTGGGAGCCTAAAAACTGCGCGCACCTATGCCCCTCGCGTTCCAAAACACCTCCCGGCAGCGCCGCCGCTGTCTTGAACCTGCATAATCTGAGAGAATCAGCACGGATATCCCGCGTGAAAAGGGGCGATGCACATGAGATGGCTCGGTGTCGACGGCGGCGGAACCAAGACCGCGTTCACCCTGTACAGTGAGCACCTGCGCCCGCTTGACCGATTCGAGCTCCCGACCTGCCATTATGCACAGGCGGGTTACGAGGGCATGCGGCGCGTGCTCGAGGAGGGCGTGCACCGCGCCGAGAACTTAGGGCTGCTCGGCGACTCGTGGGGCATCGGCTTCGGCATCTGCGGTTACGGCGAGGGCGCCGAGTCGAGCGCAGCCATCGAGGACGCGGTGCGGGCGGCGGCGGGCACGCACCCGTTTTCCCTCGTCAACGACGTGGAAAGCGCTTGGGCTGCCGGCCTTGGCATGCAGGACGGCATCGTCATCATCGCAGGTACCGGCTCCATCGCCTATGGCGTGAACGGCGACCGCTCCATGCGCTGCGGCGGCTGGGACTACGAGCTGGGCGACGAGGGATCGGGCGGCTGGCTCGGCAAGGAGTTGCTGCGCGCGTTCACCCGCCAAAGCGACGGCCGCGAACCTGCGGGCGCGATCCTCGAGCTCGTGCGCCGCGAGCTTGACCTTGCCAACGACTTCGAGATCATCGGGTTTGCGCAGGAAGCCATGGGCGACCGGTCGCGCATCTCCGCGCTCGCGCCCTTTGTAGGCGAGGCCGCACGCCTAGGCGACCAAAGCGCGCAGCGCATCCTCGCGCGCGCCGCACAGGAGGAAGCCGAGATGGTTGCGGCCATCATGCGAGGAATCTTCGAGCCCGCTGAGCAGCGCGAACAACGCGAGCGGCGCGGAAGCGCCGCCTCGAGCCCCGAGCCGGCGCGAGCCGCGCCCCGCGTCCCCGTCACCTACGTCGGCGGGACGTTCAAGATGGGAGCGGCGATCCTGGAGCCCCTCGCCGCCGCGCTTCCCGAGCGCTGCGAGCTCGTGAGCCCGCTCCACGAACCGGATCTGGGCGCCTGCCTGCTGCTCCAACGGGAGCTCGGCCTCAAGTAGCGAAGGGTGTGCCGGACGGCAGGAAGGAAGGGGAACCGTCCGGCACCTATGGAGGAAATCACTGTATTCCGCGCGAAGGCTACCCGGCGCGTAGCCGCCGCGCGCGAAGGATGCCCGGCTCGCGGCGACACCGCACCCGAGGCAACCGCACCCGCAGCAGCCCCGCGCCCGCAGCTACTGAGCGTCCGCGGCGTCGGGCTCGGCGGCGGCGCGCTCGCGGGCGCCCGTCACGCGGAAGATCGCCCAGTCGGCGATGCGCACGGCGTCGTCGCCCATGCGCTCGAAGTACTTCGCCACCATGAGCAGCTCGGGCAGGTACTTCGCGCTCGTCTCGCTCGACTTGATGAGGTCGATGACCACGCCCTCGGCCGCGAGGTACACGTCGTCCACGTCGTCGTCCATGGCGAACACGCCGCGCGCCTTCTCCACATCGCTCGTGCGGAACGCCTCGACGGCGTCCTCGAGCATGGTGGCCACGCGCTCGGAAGCGAAGGACAGGTGGTCGCCGAGCTTCTCGGTGACCTCGGCGGGCAGGATCTGCGCGAGCTCCGCCACGTCGCGCGCCTTGTCGTCGATGTGCGACAGGTCGGACACCAGGCGGAACGACCCGCTCACGAAGCGCAGGTCGCCGGCTACGGGCTGCTGGAGCAGCATGATGTCGAAGCAGATGTCCTCGATGAGCGCGCGCTGGCGCCGCGCCGGCTGGTCGCCCGCGAGCACCGACTCGATCGCCTGCTTGTCGCCCGCGAGCGCCTGCGCGAGCGCGCGCACGTCCTCGGCGGTCTTCGCCGCGAAGCGCCCGAGCGCCTCGTCGATGTCCTCGAGCTGTTTCAGGAATTCACTGCGCGTTGCAACCATTAGCTGAACCTTCCCGTGAGATAGTCGTTGGTGAGCTTCTCCTTGGGGTTGGAGAAGAGCTCCTTGGTGGGGCCAGCCTCGATGAGCTCGCCCAGGTAGAAGAAGCACGTCTTGTCGGCGACGCGCGCGGCCTGCTCCATGTTGTGCGTGACCACCACGACCGTGTGGTCCTCGGAGAGCTGCATCATGAGCTCCTCGATCATCGAGGTCGAAATGGGGTCGAGCGCCGAGGTGGGCTCGTCCATGAGCAGGACGGACGGGTCCGTGGCGAGCGCGCGGGCGATGCACAGGCGCTGCTGCTGGCCGCCCGAGAGCCCAAGACCGCTCTTGCCCAGGTCGTCCTTGACCTCGTCCCAGAGCGCGGCGCGCGTGAGGCAGCGCTCGAGGACCTCGTCCTCTTCCGCGCGGCTCATGCGCCCCATGCGGCGCGGCCCGTACAGCACGTTGTCGCGGATGCTCATGGGGAACGGGTTGGGATGCTGGAACACCATGCCCACGTACACGCGCAGGGCGTTGGCGTCCATCTGGAAGATGTCCTCGCCGGCGAAGGCGATGGTGCCCTCGGTGCGCACGGTCTCCACGAAGTCGCACATGCGGTTGAACGTGCGCAGCAGCGTGGACTTGCCGCAGCCGGAGGGGCCGATGAACGCCGTAGCGCGGTTCTCGGGAATCTCGAGCGAGATGTGCTTGAGCGCTTGGAAGTCGCCGTACCACAGGTTGAAGTCGCGGATGGAGATCATGCTCCCCACGCCCTCGATGCTGCGGTGGACGTCCTCGTTGATCGTCGTATCCATATGGTTCTCCATCAGCCGAACCTACCCGTCAGATAATCGGAGAGGCGCTGGTCGCGCGGCGCCGAGAAGATCTGCTGCGTGGTGCCCGTCTCCACCATGTCGCCCACGTAGAAGAAGGCGGTGCGGTCGCTCACGCGGCCGGCCTGCTGCATGTTGTGGGTCACGATGATCTGGCAGAGCCCCGTGTCGCAGAGCTGGCGGATCGTCTCCTCGATGGTGTACGTCGAGATGGGGTCGAGCGCGGAGCACGGCTCGTCATAGAGCACCACGTCCGGCTTCATGGCGAGCGTGCGGGCGATGCACAGGCGCTGCTGCTGGCCGCCGGAGAGCGCGTGCGCGCTCTGCTTGAGCTTGTCCTTGACCTCGTCCCAGAGCGCGGCCTGGCGCAGGCTCGTCTCCACGAGCTCGTCCTCCTCGTCTTTGCCGTGGAGGCGCCCATGCTTCTTGGGCGCGAAGAGGATGTTCTCGCGGATGGACTTGCGGAAGGGCGTGGGCTGCTGGAACACCATGCCGATGGACTTGCGCAGCTCGAAGAGGTTCTCCTTGGGCGTGTTGATGTCACGCCCGTGGTAGAAGATCTGCCCGCCGATCTTGCAGCGCGGGATCTCGCGGTTCATGAGGTTGAGGCAGCGCAGGAACGTGGACTTGCCGCAGCCCGAGGGGCCGATGAGCGCCGTCACCTCGCCCGCGCGGAACTCGAGGTTCGTCTTGTGGAGCGCCTCCTTGGTGAGGTCGTAGGTGACGGTCACGTCCTGCGTGCGCAGGAGCACGTCTGACGCGGCGGCAGCGGACGCGGCCTGGCCCGTGGCGGATGCGCCCCCGTAGACAGCCTGCTGGTGTGCGGTATCGGTCATTCTGCGGTCAACCTCCTCGCGAGGAACTTGCCCAGCACGCGCGCGAGCACGTTGAACAGCAGCACGCACACGATAAGCACCGTCGCGGTGCCCCACACGATCTCGGCCGAGCCGGGCGTGGGCTCGGAGGTGAGGCGCCAGATGTAGACCGCGAGCGTGCAGGCGGGGCGGAAGATGTTGAAGGGATTCGTGGGGCTCATGAGGTCCGTGCTCGCGAAGTTGAGGCGCGAGGGCGCGGAGCCCGAGGTGAAGATGAGCGCGGCGGCCTCGCCGAACACGCGGCCCGCCGAGATGACGATGCCCGTGACGATGGCCGGCATGGCGGCGGGCAGCAGCACGTTCACCGTGGTCTCCCAGCGCGTGAGTCCCATGGCGAGCGCCGCGTCGCGCTGGCTGCGCGGCACGTCCTCGAGCGCCTGCTGGATGGTGCGCACGAGGATGGGGATGTTGAACATGGTGAGCGCCACGGCGCCGGAGATGATCGAGATGCCCCAGCCCATCACCACGACGAAGAAGAGCGAGCCGAACATGCCCACGACGATGGAGGGCAGGCTGGAGAGCGTCTCGATGGCCGTGGAGGCGGCGGAGGTGACCCAGTTGTCGGGCGCGTACTCCACGAGGAAGATCGCGCCGCCGAGCGAGATGGGCACCGAGATGAGCAGCGTGATGATCAGCATGTAGAACGAGTCGAACAGCTGGTAGAGGATGCCCGAGACCTCGGCCGAGGAGGGGTTGGTGAGGAAGCCCGGCGTGAGCGCCGTGCCGCCACCGCGCACCAGGATGTAGAGGATGATGCCGGCAAGCAACAGCAGCACGAAGGCCACGATGGCGGTCAGGATGCCCGTGGCGATCTTGTCCTGGCGGCCGATGCGCTTGACGTGCGCGCTCAGGTCGCGGCGCGCGCCGGCGGCGGGAGCCTGCGCGGTTGCGGTGCGATTATCCATGTTGCTTCGCCCCCTTGCGGCCGATGAGGTGGATGATGAGGATGAACACGAGCGACATGACGAGCAGGATGAGGCCGAGCGACCACAGCGCATGGTAGAACTCGGTGCCGCTCACGGCGTTGTTGAGGCCGGAGGTGAGGGTGGCCGTGAGGGTCGAGGCCGGCGAGAGCAGGCCGGTGGGCATGTTGCGCTCCACGCCGCCGATGACCATCTGCACGGCGAGTGTCTCGCCGAAGGCGCGGGTCATGCCCAGGATGACGGCCGTCATGATGGAGGGCGTGGCGCTTTTCAGCACGACGTGCCACACGGTCTGCCAGCGCGTGCACCCGAGCGCGTACGAGCCCTCGCGGTACTCGTTCGGCACGGCACGCAGCGCGTCGATGGAGAGCGTCGTCACGGTGGGCAGGATCATGACCGCGAGCACGATGGACCCGGAGAGGATGCCCGCGCCCGTGCCGGCCGCCGCGCCGAAGATCGCGCGCATGGCCGCGTTCACCACGTAGAGACCGAGCACGCCGTAGACGACGGAGGGGATGCCCACGAGCAGCTCGACGAGCGGCTGGAACACCCGGGTACCGAACCCGGGGGCGACCTCGACCACGAACATGGCCGAGCCGAGGGCGATGGGCAGCGCGATGATGGTGGAGAGCAGCGTGACGGAGAACGAGCCCACGATCATGGGCAGCGCGCCGTACATATCCTGCTCAGGGATCCAATGCGTCCCCGTCAGGAACGCGATGGGGTCGAAGCCGTCTACGAAAAACGTGGTCAGGCCCTGCTGGGCAACCATGAAGATCAGGGTGAGCACCACGAGGGCCACGAGGGCGACGCACGCGCCCGTGATGGTGAGCCCGATGTTCTCAAGACGGCGTTTCGGCATGACCTTTGCCATGTGACGCCTTTCTCAACAGGTGAAGGGGCACCTCGCGCGAACGAGAGGCGCCCCGCAGCTTACGATTCGAGCCGATATGCCGGGCTCACGCTACTCGACGGGCGTGACGTTGCCGTCGACGTCCTTCTTGACCTTCATGTTGCTCACCGGGATGAAGCCCTGGTCGATGACGGTCGTGGACTGGATGTCCTCGGACATGATGAAGTCGATGAACGCCTTGGTGATGGCGGCCGTGGACTCGTCCTCATCGGAGCGGGTGTACATGTGCTCGTAGGCCCAGATGTTGAAGTCGCCGCTCTCGACGTTCTCCTGCGTGGGCTCGACGCCGTCGACGGAGAGCGCCTTGATGCCGTCGTTGGTGTCGTAGTAGTTGAAGGCGACGTAGGAGATGGAGCCCTCGGTGGCAGCGACCTGCTCGACCACGGTGCCCGAGGAATCGACCTCGGCGACGGGGGTGAAGTCGGCCGGGACCTCCTTGCCCTGGAGCACGGCGGCCTCGAAGGTGGCGCGGGTGCCCGAGCCGGCCTCGCGGTTGATCACGTTGATGGTGCCGGCGGTGCCGCCCACCTCGGACCAGTCGGTGATCTCACCGGTGAAGATGCCGGCGAGCTGCTCGGTGGTGATGTCGTCGATGTCGACGTTGGCGTTCACGATCGGGCCCATGCCCACGATGCAGACCTGGTTGTCGACGAGGTTCTCGAGCTGGGACTCGTCATCGACCTTCTCCTCGGCGAACACGTCGGAGCGGCCGATCTGGAGGGAACCATCCACGATGCCGGAGATGCCGTCGCCCGAGCCGCCGCCGGAGATGGCGATGGACACGTCGGGGTTGTCGATGTAGAACTCCTCGGCCACGGCCTCGACGAGGGGCTGGAACGAGGTAGCGCCACCGCAGTTGATGGTACCGGAGAGGGCAGCTGCATCGCTACCGGCGGCGGAGCCGGCAGAGGTCTGGGTGCCGCCGCAGCCAGCAAGGCCGAGGCCGGCGAAGGCGGCGGCGCCGCCCGCGAGGCCGAGGAACGAACGACGGGTGCACGAGGTGTTCAACATGAATGATTCTCCTTCCAGAATCTTGCACACGACTGATTCGCGGACTCGTGGGTGGGAGCCCGCGCTCGTCGATGTGCAATGTACTGCGCAAACGGCGCCGCCTCGTGCTCGCGCGCAGGTTATTACCGGGGTCTTATGAAACATTACGCAGGGTGAACGGCAGGTTTACGCATTGTTTACAAAAGGGCGCGCATGTAAAGGCGGGCGGGATACGTGGCGGTTTTCAGCGCTCCCAGAGAGGCTGCCCAACCCAAAATGCGCGAAACGAGCGTTTTATAGGGGGTAGGCCAAGTAGCCGCCGAAGGAGCGAGCTCGCTACCTGCAGTTCCGTCGGCGCGCAACCCCGTGCTACTTCAGGGGGTGCCTGTAAACCGCTCGTTTCGGAAGCGCGGCGGAATCCTGGACCGCCGGATGGGAGGGGCGATGTACCCGAGGGAGGACAGGGGGAGGATCCTCGCGGACCTCGAGGAGAGCGGGATGCTGCCGGGGGCGTTCGCGA
>NZ_NFIE01000030.1:0-15397 GCF_002161605.1 [Collinsella] massiliensis
CGCCGCGCCCCCGCCGCGCCCCCGCCCTGCATGAAAATGGCTAGAACACCCATCTTTGGGTATACTGCTGCAGAACGTTCGCAGATGCACGGTTTGTCGGCACTCGGTTTCATGTGTATTGCGGGAATCGTTCGCCCCGGCACCGTTCACCTGTTATCCCGTACAATGAGCGTATATCAATCGCATTGCGCGCTCGAGCGCGTTACGCGCGCTCAGGATTCGCATATGAAGGGGGGACCTCGCCCATGGGCAACATGATCGAGATTCGCAACCTGAACAAGTACTTCGGTGACCTGCACGTCCTGAAGGACATCAACCTCACCGTCAGGGAAGGCGAGAAGCTCGTCATCATCGGCCCGTCCGGCTCGGGCAAGTCCACCCTCATTCGCTGCGTCGACTGGCTCGAGGAGCCCACCACCGGCGAGGTGCTCATCGACGGCCAGCTCGTCACCAAGAAGAACCACCTCGAGATGGCGCGCAAGTACAGCTCGATGGTGTTCCAGCAGTTCAACCTGTACCCGAACATGACGGTGCTCGGCAACCTCACGCTCGCGCCCATCAAGCTGCAGAAGAAGAGCAAGGAGGAGGCCGTGCAGAACGCGCTCGCGGCACTGCGCCGCGTCGGCCTCGAGCAGAAGGCCGGCGAGTACCCGCAGAACCTCTCCGGCGGCCAGCAGCAGCGCGTTGCCATCGCCCGCGCCATGTGCACCAAGCAGCCCATCATCCTCTTCGACGAGCCCACCTCGGCGCTCGACCCGGAGATGATCCAGGAAGTGCTCGACGTCATGATCGAGCTCGCGCAGGATAACATCACCATGATCTGCGTGACGCACGAGATGAACTTCGCCAAGCAGGTCGCCGACCGTGTCATCTTCATGGACGACGGCCAGATCCTGGAGGAGGGCACCCCGGAGCACTTCTTCACCAACCCGCAGAACCCGCGCTGCCAGGACTTCCTCAACAAGATCCTGCACTAGCGCCGTTCGCGCGCCCGTCCGGCGGCCGCCCGCGCCCCCGCGCCGTGCCCCCGGTGGCGATAGTCCTGAAAGCGTCGTTTTGCCCACGTGGCACCCAGTTCGGAAAGGGGTTCCATCATGTCCATCTCTCGTCGTAACTTCCTCAAGGTTTCCGGCGCTTCGGCCGCCGTGCTCGGCCTCGGCCTCGTTGGCTGCAGCGGCGGCGATGACGACGCCAGCAGCGCGTCGAAGCTCGAGGAGATCCGCGAGCGCGGCAAGCTCAACTGCGGCGTCAAGTCCGACGTCGTGGGCTACGGCTTCCTAAACACCGAGACGGGCGAGTACGAGGGCCTCGAGATCGACCTGTGCTACCAGATCGCCGCCGCCGTGCTCGACACCACCTACGAGGAGGCCAAGGAGCAGCAGCTCTGCAACTTCACCGTCGTGACGCCCAAGACGCGCGGCCCGGTGATCGATAACGGCCAGTGCGACATCGTGTGCGCCACCTACACCATCACCGAGGAGCGCCAGAAGGACTGGGACTTCTCCGAGCCCTACCGCACGGACTACGTGGGCATCATGGTGCTCAAGAACTCCGGCATCACCCAGATGAGCGACCTCGTGGGCAAGCTCATCGGCGTGTCGCAGGGCTCCACCACCAAGGAAGCCATCCTCGCCATGTTCCAGGAGCAGGGCATCGAGGGCGAGCCCGAGTTCAACGAGTACCCGGACTACCCGTCCATCAACTCCGCGCTCGAGAGCGGCAACATCGACGCCTTCGCCATGGACCGCTCCACTCTGAACACCTACATGAACGATCAGAAGCAGCTCGTGCAGCCCGAGATCGAGTTCGGCGCGCAGGAGTACGGCGTGGCCACCTACAAGGATTCCGACCTCTCGCAGGTGGTCGATGACACGGTGAACGAGCTGCTCGAGAACGGCTGGCTCGAGCAGGAGGCCGAGGACTGGAACCTCCTCTAACAGATTGGGAATCGCCGCGGCGGCGGGCGGGGCTCGTCGCCGCGGCGCGTGATCGTCCGGGGCGCGCACCCGGGCGATTTGCACGTTATGGCATAGGGAAGGAGCGGTATGCTCGACGGACTGCTTGACCCCCGGCGATGGCAGATCACCTTCGACTCGATGGGGAGTTTTTGGGAGGGGTTCGGCTTCACGCTGCAGGTTGTGGTGGCGGGCTTGGCGATCTCGCTGGTGCTCGGCACCATCTTGGGCGTGTTCTCGACCACCCGCTCGCGCGTGCTGCGCGCCATAAGCCGCGTCTACGTCGAGTTCTTCCAGAACACCCCCTTGCCTGTGCAGGTGTTCTTCTACTACATGGCCGGTCCGCGCGTGCTCCAGGCCATCCTGCACACGCCGAGCCCGGTGCGCCTGTCGTCGTTCGCCATCGGCGCGGTGGGCGTGGGCCTCTACCACGCGGCGTACATCGCCGAGGTCATCCGCACGGGCATCGAGGCGGTGCCCCGCGGCCAGATGGAGGCGGCGCTCTCGCAGGGCTTCTCGCGCGTGCAGGCGTACCGCTACGTGATCCTGCCGCAGACCTTCAAGGTCATCCTGCCGCCGCTGTGCAACCAGGCGCTCAACCTGGTGAAGAACACGTCGGTGCTCGCGCTCATCGCCGGCGGCGACCTCATGTACAACGCGGATAACTTCGTGTCCACCTACGGCTACCTGCAGGGATACATCATGGCGTGCGTGCTGTACTTCATCATCTGCTTCCCGCTTGCCATGCTCGTGCAGTGGCTCGAGAAGCGCTCCAAGGAGCGGCCGCGCGCGAAGGTGATCCCCGGCATCACGCCCGAGCCCGTGAAGGAGGCGTAGCGCATGGAGATCTTCACCCCCGCAAACGTCTCGTTCATCCTGGCCGGCTTCGCCAAGACCATCGAGATCTCGATCCTGGCCATCATCTGCTCGGTGGCGCTCGGCACGGTGCTCGCGCTCGTGAAGCAGTACTGCACGGGCAAGCTGAGCATCTTCAAGTGGCTCGTCTCGGCCTACATCGAGCTCTTCCGCTGCACGCCGAACCTGCTGTGGATCCTCTTCATCTACTTCACCGTCAAGGGCTCCGACATCTTCATTTCGGTGCTCGCGTTCACGCTGTTCACCTCCGCCGTCATGGCCGAGATCATCCGCGGCGGCCTGAACTCCATCCCCAAGAGCCAGTTCGAGGCCGCGCGCAGCCAGGGCTTCGGGTTCTTCGCGAGCATGTGGTACATCATCCTGCCGCAGACGTTCAAGACCATCATCCCGGCGCTCTTCAGCCAGTGCACAACGGTGATCAAGGACTCCTCGTACCTGGCGGGCATCAACGTCATGGAGTTCATGTTCTCGGCGAAGGTCGTCATGGGCTACACCACCGACCTCGGCCAGGTGCTGCTGCTGTACGGCTTCGTGTTCGCGCTGTACTTCATCCTGAACTTCGGCATCTCGCTCATCGTGCGCGCCTACCAGCGTCGCGTGGTGGCTGCGTAGGCATCGGTATTTCGTCGCGCGCTGCGGGCGCGGCGCGGGTATCCTGTTTGATAGCAGGAGCAAACCGGGTGGCGCCGCCGCCCGGCATCGAGGAGGCATCATGCGCATCATCACCATGCCGAGCATCAAGCACCGTTTCGAGAAGCGCGTCGCCGCGGAGGATGCCGCGCGCGCCGGGCAGCCGGTGGTGATCACCATCGCGCGCGATTTCGGCGCCGAGGGGCACGAGATCGGCAAGATGCTCGCCACCGAGCTGGGGATTCCCCTGTACGACAAGGAGCTCCTCGTGCGGTCGAGCCGTCGCGCGGGCGAGTCGATGGACCGCATCGCCGCCTACGACGAGCAGCTCGCGGCCGAGACCATGGCGTTCCTGCCCGACCGCATGGACGCGCGCAACGTGTCCGACAAGCTGTTCGAGAACATGGCGCAGGTGATCATCGACCTGGGCTCCACGGAGAGCTGCATCATCGAGGGGCGCCTCTCGGATTACCTGCTGCGCCACAACCCCAACCAGATCGCGGTGCTCGTGACCGCGCCGCTCGAGGCGCGCATCGAGATCGTGCGGTCGAAGCGCGGGCTCGACAAGCGCCAGGGCGCGAAGCTCGTCAAGGAGCAGCAACGTGCGCGCGAGCAGTTCTACAAGCGCTATTCCGCCGGCAAGTGGCGTATGGACATGGGCAAGGATCTCGTGGTGAACCGCGCCAAGCTGGGGCGCCAGGGCTGCGTGGACGTGATCGCGGCCGCCTACCGCGCCAAGGTGCGCGAGCTCGGCCTCTAGGTAAAATTACCCCAGGGGTTATTTTACATCGTTGTGCGACGGGGACGGCTCCGGGTGGTAACGCGCCCGGGGCCGTCCTTTTGCGTGCGCGTTGTCCACGCCGCTGCCTGCCGCCCGCGCGATGTCGAAACCCTGGGGCATGTTAAAAAACCCTGGGGTATTTCTACATGTAGAAAAACCCCTGGGGTTATTTTACATGCGCGCGGCAGCAAAAACCCTCCCGCGCAGGTCGCACGGGAGGGCTCGGGCTCGCAGATGTCGAAAAACCCCTGGGGTAAATTTACATTACTCGCCCAGCAGGGTCTTCTTGATGGACGCGGCGGCCTTCTTGCCGGCGCCCATGGCCAGGATGACGGTCGCGGCACCGGTCACGATGTCGCCGCCGGCCCAGACCTTCGGGTTCGACGTGCGGCCATCGTCATCGGTCTCGATGAGGCCCCAGCGGTTGAGCTCGACGTCGGCGCAGAGCTTCGCGAACGGGTTCGCGCGCGTGCCGATGGCCGTGACGGCCACGTCGCAGGGGATGGCGAACTCGGAGTCCGGCACGGGGATGGGGCGACGGCGGCCGCTCGCGTCGGGCTCGCCGAGCTCCATGCGCTGCAGCTCGATGGTGGACACGAAGCCGTCCGGGCCGGGCAGGAAGCGCAGAGGGTTGCAGAGCTCGAGGATCTCGACGCCCTCCTCCTTGGCGTGATGGATCTCGGCGCGACGCGCGGGCATCTCGGCCTCGGTGCGGCGGTAGGCGAGCGTGACCTTCTCGGCGCCCAGGCGCAGGGCCGTGCGCGCGGCGTCCATGGCCACGTTGCCGCCGCCGAACACGACGACGTTCTTGCCGTGGCGGATGGGCGTGTCGTACTCGGGGAACTCGTACGCCTTCATGAGGTTCGTACGGGTGAGGTACTCGTTCGCGCAGTACACGCCGGGCAGGTTTTCGCCGTCGACGTGCAGGAAGCGCGGCAGGCCGGCACCGACGGCCAGGTAGAGCGCGTCGAAGCCCTCCTCGTTGAAGAGCTCCTCGGCATCGAAGAGGCGGCCGGCCACCGAGTTGTACTCGAAGTGGACGCCCAGCTCCTCCAGGCCCTTGATCTCGCGCTTGACGATGTCCTTCGGCAGACGGAACTCGGGGATGCCGTAGGTGAGCACGCCGCCGCCGGTGAAGAACGCCTCGAAGACGGTGACGTCGAAGCCCTCGCGCGCGAGCTCGCCGGCGCAGGCGATGCCGGAGGGGCCGGAGCCCACGACGGCGACCTTGTGGCCGTTCGACGGCTTGCACTCGGGCGCCTCGCCCACCTCTTCGGCCATGTCGCCGAGCATGCGCTCGAGCTGGCCGATGGCGACGGGCTCGCCCTTCTTGCCGAGGATGCACTTGCCCTCGCACTGGTTCTCCTGCGGGCACACGCGGCCGCAGACCGACGGCAGCAGGTTATCGGCCTTGATGGTGGAAAGGGCGCCGGCCCAGTCCTCGGCGCGGATCTTCTCGATGAACTGGGGGATGTGCACGCCCACCGGGCAGCCCTCCATGCAGAGGGGCTTCTTGCAGTCGAGGCAGCGGTTGGCCTCGGCGATGGCGTCGGCCTTCGTGTAGCCGGTGTCGACCGGACGGAAATCGCGGGCACGCTCCGCGGCCGGCTCCTCGTTCGCGGGCGTGCGCGGGGCGCCGATGTTCGGGCGATACTTTACTTCTGGCATGCGCAATCCTCCTCGTAATGCTTGATGGAAGCGGCCTCCTCGGCCTTGTAGCTGGCCTGACGGTGCGCGAGGTCGTCCCAGTCGACGAGGTTCGCATCGAAGTCAGGGCCGTCGACGCAGGCGAACTTGGTATCGCCGCCCACCTCGACGCGGCAGCATCCGCACATGCCGGTGCCGTCGACCATGATGGGGTTGAGGCTCGCGATGATGGGGATGTTGAACTCGCGGCAGGTGAGGGTCGAGAACTTCATCATGGGCACGGGGCCGACGCAGAAGCAGGAATCGATGGAGTCCGTCTCGCACAGGCGACGGAGCGGCAGGGTCACGACGCCCTTCTCGCCCATGGTGCCGTCGTCCGTGGTGACGAAGAGGTTCTCGAGGGGCAGCGCGGCGAACTGCTCGAAGAGGATGAGCAGGTCCTTGGTGCGGGCGCCCATGATGACGGAGACCTTCTTGCCCTGCTCGCAGAGGGTGCGGGCGACCGGGTAGGCGATGGCCAGACCCACGCCGCCGCCGATGACGGCCGCGCGGTCGCCCTCGACCTCGGTCGGGCAGCCCAGGGGGCCGGTGATGTCGCGGATCTCGTCGCCTTCCTCGAGCTTGGAGAGGCACTCCGTGGTCTTGCCGACGACCATGAAGATGAACTCGACCCAGCCCTCCTCCGGGTTCCAGTTCGCGAACGTGAACGGCACGCGCTCGCCCGTCTCGTCGATGCGCACCATGAGGAACTGGCCGGCGTGCGCCTTCTTGGCCATCCTCGGGGCGTGGACGCGGAACTCGAAGACCTTCTCCGAGAACTGCGTCTTCTTCAGGATCTTGTACATACAACCCCTCTCTTTTGGCGGGTCGCGCGCTGCGTGGCGTGCGGTGCGCGAGACCCGGTGCAACCCATGGCGGCGCGCGTCCGTGCGATGCGTGCCGGCGCATACTGTTCCGATTATAGCAAGTTGCACCGGGTGCGACGCCGTGCT
Source organism: [Collinsella] massiliensis (assembly GCF_002161605.1). Lineage (NCBI taxonomy): Bacteria > Bacillati > Actinomycetota > Coriobacteriia > Coriobacteriales > Coriobacteriaceae > Enorma > [Collinsella] massiliensis. Next base: position 6,882 of record NZ_NFIE01000030.1, read on the forward strand.
GGAGAGGCTGCTTTACCGGGGATGGGTTGGTTGGGGACGTGTTCCTTTCAACCCATTCGGATGCTGCGGGGACGCCGCGATCGCGCGAATGGGTTGAAAGGAACACGTCCCCAACCAACCCATTCGGGTGCTAGTGCTTCCCGTTCTGCGCGGCGGCGCCGTTCACGTGGTCGCGGGCGTAGATGACGCCGCTCGTAAGCGCGAGCTCGCAGGCGTCGGCCGCGCGCATGACGGTGTCGGCGAACGCGTCGGCCTCCTTGCCGCGCAGCTGCTTGAGCACGAAGTCCGCCGTGGGCATCTTGCCCGGGGGCTCGCCGATCCCGAAGCGGATGCGGTTGAAATCACGGCTGCACAGCTTGTCGATGATGGAGCGCAGGCCGTTGTGCCCCGCGTGGCCGCCGCCCACCTTCACGCGCACGTCGCCCTCGGGGATGTCGAGCTCGTCATGCACGACGAGCAGCTCCTCCGGCGCCACGCCGTATTCGCGGCAGAGCTTGGAGATGGGGCCGCCGCTCGTGTTCATGAAGCTCTGCGGCTTCACGAGCACGACCTCGCGCACGCCGCCCTCGGCCTCGGCGTCGCGGACGCGCGTGACGGCGACCTCGGCGCCGAGCTGGTTCTTCCAATAGGAAACGCCCGCGCGCCGCGCGAGCTCGTCGACGGTCTGGAAGCCGGCGTTGTGGCGCGTGCTCGCGTACTCGTCGCCGGGGTTTCCCAGGCCGGCGACCATGCGGATCGGTTTCGGTTGCGGTTGGGCCATCTGACTCCTCCAAAGCGCTCCGTGAGAGCTTTTTATGCTGAAGCATCGTTGTATTCCGGACAAATTATCGCCCAAACGGACATTTCGGTCGTTGATGTAGGACATGTCCGTCGAATGTCCTAAATCGCGCGGCCGCCTTGGGGCGTTTTGATTAGGGGCAGGGTGCGCAATCTGGTGTACATCTGGCACAAAACCTTGCACGAATCTGACACGAATCTGGCACGCGAAACAGAATGAAAATGAACAAAACACCAGCGTAGACAGGGTGTCTGGGATGTGATAGCGTCTCGGCATGGGGACGTTGGTGCTATCACATATTCCGTCATTGCGGGCGATCCGCGCTGCGCGGCGCACGCGCGACCGGCTGCTGTGGGATGCGGTCAGCCGCGTCGAGCAACGGCAAGCCCTCGCGCGCTGCGTGCCCAATGCCGACCAGATCGACTTCGACGACCTCGTCCGCCTGGGCGCATGGGAGCCCGGGGAGGGGGAGCTGCTCCACGTGCTCGTGGGAGAGGTGTCGGCGCGTCGCGACCGGAAGCCCATCGCCTGCCATGTCATCTCCGCGACGCTTCCCGCCGGGGCGCTGATGCGCGTCTCGCCCGGCGTCTACGCGGAGTCGCCTGCCTTCGCCGCGCTCCAGTACTCCCGCGGCCGCTCCCTGGGCGAGGTGGTCGCGCTGCTCATGGAACTGCTCGGGACGTACTCCCTGTCCGAGGAGGCGACGCTGCCCATCTCGTGGGGAGGCGTGTGGCCGGACGAGCGCGACCGCAAGGACGTGGAGCAAGTGCACTATCGATGCGAGCCGGCGGTTACGATGGCGGAGCTCAGGGCGATGGCGCGCTGGGCAAAGAGCAGCCATTTCGCCACGTTCCGAGCTGCGGTGCGCATCGTGGCCCCGGGGTCGGCGTCACCGGCGGAGACCGTGATGTTCGGCATGCTCGGAGGCCCGATGCGGGTCGGGGGCTTCGCATGCGCCAGCCTGCCCAAAGGCGGGATGCTGCTCAATTTCCACTTGGACTTCGATACGAACGCCGTGCGCATGGCGTCGAACGTCCCGTACGCCGTCTGCGATGCGTACATCCCGGCGGCCAAGCTCGACCTGGAATACAACGGCGCCGGCCACGAGGAGGAGAATGCGCGCATCCACGATGGCCAGCGCAACAACGGGCTCAAGGGCATGGGTGTGACCGTGCTCGTTATCAACCGCGACCAGATGCGCGACATCGTCGCGTTGGAAGCGATAGCGCGGTCGATCTACAAGGCGGCGAAGAGGCGATTCCGGTATTACATGGACGGATACCGCAAGCTCCAGGGGGCATGGCTCAACGAGCTGCGCAAAGGCGTCGGATTGCCCCCGGCGTAACGCGGTTTGCGGGCGCGCTCGGCTTTGCTGCAGAAGTTTCGATGCCGTCTTTGGCAAAAAGTGGTGATGGAATTCAGATATGCACGATTGGGAGCGGCGGCGGGCGGCGTGTGAGGCGGAATCGGTAGCTTTCCCTGTGCGGCGCGCAGTGCAATCCTGGGGTTTTGTTTGTCCGAGGGCGTTGGTCGAGGCGATTGGGGCGCCTGAGCCACGCGAATCGGGCCCTGCGGGCTCAGCCAATCGTGCATATCTGAATTTCATCACCACTTTTTGAGTTTGAAAACGAAAAACCGGGCTGCGGCGGAGCCGCAGCCCGGTTCAGGCAAGCCGAAGGCGCTTTTTCGGCGCGCCGGCGCGCTCGATTACAGCGCGAAATCGCCGCCGACGAGCTCGGAAACAGAGTTCTCGTAGTACACGGCGTCGATGGCGTCGGCGAACTCGTTCGCGACCGTGATGGTCTTGATCTTGCCGCCCACCTCGACGGGGATGGAGTCGGTGACCACGCACTCGACGATCGGCGCGTCGTTCAGGCGCTCGATGGCGGGGCCGGAGAAGATGCCGTGCGTGGCGCACACGTAGATGTCGCCGGCGCCCATCTTCTTGAGCTCGCGCACGCTCGCGCACAGCGTGCCCGCCGTGTCGATCATGTCGTCATTGATGATGCAGGTCTTGCCCTTGATGTCGCCGATGATGCCCATGACCTCGGCGGCGTTGTGGCGCGGGCGCCCCTTGTGCGCGATGGCGAGCGAGCAATCGAGCATGTCCGAGAGCTTCTTGGCGGCCTTGGCGCGGCCGACGTCGGGCGACACCACGACGAGGTTCTCGGTGTCGAAGCCCATGGCGTTGTAGTAATCGCCGAAGAGCGGCAGCGCGGAGAGGTGGTTCACGGGGATGTCGAAGAAGCCCTGGATCTGGCCCTGGTGCAAGTCGAGCGTGATCACGCGGTCCACGCCGGCGCGCTCGAGCAGGTTCGCCACGAGGCGCGCGGTGATGGGCTCGCGCGGCGCGGCCTTGCGGTCCTGGCGGGCGTAGCCGTAGTGCGTGATGACGGCGGTGATGGTGCGGGCGGAGGCGCGCTTGGCGGCATCGGTCGCGATGAGCAGCTCCATGAGGGCATCGTTCACGTTGCCGGAGATGGACTGGACGAAGAACACGTCCGCGCCGCGCACGGTCTCATCGAAGCGCGCGTAGATCTCGCCGTTGGCGAACTTCTCGAGCGCAAGGCCGGAGAGCTCGACCCCGAGGATCTGGGCGATCTTCTCTGCGAGCGGTCGGTTCGCGGTTCCCGAGTAGAGGCGAAGCGTCTTCACCATCTGCAGGGATTTCGTCGGGTCGTTGGTCGGCATGTTACCTCTCCTTAATGCAAGCTGCCTTGTGCCTCGATGCCTCTACTCGCGCGCGCGTTTGCGCTCGGAATAGCCTTCTATGATGCGCTGCTCGGTGCGCTCCACAGCGAGCGCGCCGTCAGGGACATCCTCCGTGATGGTGCCGCCGGCACCGGTTACCGCGTGCGACCCGATGTTCACGGGCGCGACCATCATGGTGTCCGACCCGATGAACGTGTCGTCGCCGATGGTGGTGGGGTGCTTGTGCACGCCGTCGTAATTGCAGGTGATGGAGCCCGCGCCGATGTTCACGCGCGCGCCCATGGTGGTGTCTCCGATATAGGAGAGGTGCGGCACCTTCGAGCCCTCGCCGATGGTGGATTTCTTGATCTCGACGTGCGTGCCGATGTGCGCGCCGTCGAGGATGTGCGTGCCGGGGCGCAGGTAGGCGCGCGGCCCCACGGTGATGTCGTTCTCGAGCACCACGTCGATGCCGACCGTCTCGTCGATGGAGCAGCGGTCGCCCGCGCGCACGTTCGTGAGGCGCGTGTTGGGGCCGAGCACGCAGTCCTCGCCCACGTGGCAGCGGCCGATGAGGTGCGTCTGCGGCCAGACGATGGTGTCACGGCCGATGGTCGCGTCCGGACCGATCCAGGCCTGCGTGGGATCGATGAAGGTGACGCCCTCCGCCATGAGGCGGTCGTTGATGCGGTCGCGCGCGATGGCCGTGAGCTCGGCGAGCTGGGCGCGGCTGTTCACGCCGAGGCCGTCGCGGTAGTCGTCGCAGCAGAACGACGAGACGCGCTGGCCCGCCTCGCGCAGGATGCCGAGCATGTCGGGCAGGTAGTACTCGCCCTGGGCGTTGTCGCAGCCGACCTCGCCGATATGCAGGGCGAGCTGCTCGCCGTCGAAGGCGTAGCAGCCGGCGTTGCACTCCGCGATGGCCGCCTCCTCGGCGGTGCAGTCCTTCTGCTCCACGATGCGCAGGAGCGCGCCGTCCTCGTCGAGGACGATGCGGCCGTAGCCCTGCGGGACGGGCGGCATGAAGGAGAGGACGGCCGCCGCGAGGCCGCTCGCGGTGATGGTCTCGGCGAAGTCACGGATGGTCTCGGGCTGGATGAGCGGCAGGTCGCCGTTGAGCACGACGACGGGGCCGTCGCCGACGCCGCAGGCCTCGATGGCCACGCGCACGGCATGCGCGGTGCCCAGGCGCTCGGCCTGCTCGACGCAGTCGACGGGCGCGGGGGAATCCTCGTAGGTGCGGTCGATGATGGCGCGCACCTCGTCGGCGTGGCTCCCCACGACGACCACGACGCGCTCGCAGCCGGCGGCGAGCGCCGCGTCGACGACCCAGCAGATCATGGGCTTTCCCAGGATGGCATGCGCGACCTTCGCATGGTTGGACTTCATACGGGTGCCCTCGCCGGCGGCGAGGATGATGGCAGTTGCGTTCATGGGTGCTCCCGTTCGCTTGGAGTGGCTCGGCGGGCGCGGCGGCGCGTGGGGCGTCGGGGCCGGTCGAGCTCCTTACCGTTCCGATAATAACCCAGCATCAGGTTCTCTGGGATGCCATATGCATAAAGGCGAGGTAAACGTCACAGCGAATACGCAGAGCGTGCGATACACTTGCAGTCGCCCGGCACCGCGCGACGTCGTGCCGGCGCTGGCCCGGCAGGCGAGGGAACGGAGCGGGTGCGTGGCGGCGCGCGTGCGACATACGGCATTCGACACGGCGCACCCGGCGGTGGCCGCGCTGTACCTGGCGTTCACGCTCGGGCTCACGATGGCCTCGCTGCAGCCGGTGCTCGTGGCGATCTCCCTCGCGGGCGGCTTCGCGTACTCGGTATGCGCGGACGGCCTGTGCGCGAGCCTGGCGCGCCTACGGTGGCAGCTGCCGCTCGTGCTGGTCATCGCCGTGCTCAATCCGGTGTTCTCGGCCTCGGGCTCGACCGAGCTGCTGCGCATCGGCGGGCGCGCGGTGTACCTCGAGAGCCTGGCCTACGGCTGCACGATGGGTGCCCTGTTCGTGGCGAGCGCGCTGTGGTTCCAGGCGGCGGCGACGCTGCTGCCGTTCGAGAAGTGCATGGCGCTGCTGGGCAACGCGGTGCCGGTGGTGTCGCTCATGATCTCGCAGAGCATGCGGCTCATCCCGCGCTTCGTGCGGCAGGGGAGGCAGATCGCGCTCGTGCAGGACGCCGCCACGCTCCCGGGCAGGCGCGCCGCGGACGCCGTGCGCGGTCGGCTGCGGCTCTCGTCGGTGCTCATGGGCTGGACGATGGAGGACGCGCTCGAGACGGCGGACGCGATGCGGGCCCGGGGCTGGGGCGCCGCGCGCCGGCGGACGACGTACGCGCGCTACCGGTTTACCGGGGCGGACGCGGCGGCGCTCGTCGCGATCGCGCTCGGCGGCTGCCTGTGCGCAGTCATCTCCGTCGCGGCGACCGGGCAATACGAGTTCTATCCCACCATGTCACGGCTCGTCGCGTGGTGGGGGTATGTTCCCTATGCGGTTTGGATGTTCGTTCCCACGGCGCTCCACGCGCTTGAGGTGATGAGGTTTCGATGAGCGAAGCGGTGGTTGGTGCGATGAGGCGGACGGGTGCCGAGGGCGCGGCGCGCGCGGCGGGCGACGCGGCGCGGGCGGCTGCGGGCGCGGCGTGTGCACCCGAGTCGGCGACGCGCGCGGCGGCGGCCGAAGTGGCCGCTGCGATGCCGGCATCCGAGGGCGCGCCCGCCGTCCCCGCTCTCTCGATGCGCGGCGTGTCGTTCGCCTACGCGGGCACCGACGAGCGCGTGCTCGAAGGGGTCTCGTGGGAGGTGCCGCAGGGTGCGTTCGCCCTGCTTGTGGGCGAGACGGGCTCGGGCAAGTCGACCCTGCTCTCGCTCGCCAAGCCCGAGATCGCGCCGGCCGGCGAGCGCGCGGGCGCGATCGAGGTGCTCGGCACGCCCGTCGAGGAGCTCGACGCCGCCGCCTCGGCCAGGACGGTGGGCTACGTCTTCCAGAACCCGGACAACCAGATCGTGTGCGAGAGCGTCTGGCACGAGATGGCGTTCGGCCTCGAGAACCTGGGCGTCGAGCAGGGCGAGATGCGCCGCCTCGTGGCGGAGACGAGCTATTTCTTCGGGATGGACCAGTGGTTCCGCGACGACACCGATGCACTCTCGGGCGGCCGCAAGCAGCTGCTCGCGCTGGCGTCGACGCTCGTGATGCAGCCGCGCGTGCTGCTGCTCGACGAGCCCACCGCGCAGCTCGACCCCATCGCCGGGAAGAACTTCCTGCACGCGCTCTTCCGCGTGAACCGCGAGCTGGGCTGCACCGTGGTGGTGGCGACGCACGAGCCGCGCACGATGCTCGACTACGCGACCTGCGCCTTCAGGCTGCGCGCGGGGCGTATCGAGCGTGTGGAGGACACAGGCGAGCTGCGCGCGCGTCCGGTGCTCGTCGAGGGGGCGAAGGCCGAACGGGCGGCGGCGGTGGCGCCCGCGCCCGAGTCTGCCGAACCGGCCGCGCCCGCCGCGTCGCTCGCGCGCGCGTGGTTCCGCTACGAGCGCGCCGGCGCCTGGGTGCTCCGCAACTTCGACCTGGCCATCCGCCCCGGCCGCATCCACGCGCTCGTGGGAGGCAACGGCTGCGGCAAGTCGACCGTCCTTTCCATCCTGGCGGGCGCGCGCTCGCTGCAGAAGGGCACGGCGCGCATCGAGGCGCCCTCGCGCGCGCTGCTCCCGCAGGATCCCCGCGCGCTCTTCGTGGAGGAGACCGCCCGCGCCGAGCTCATGGAATGGGCGCGCGCCGCGGGGTACACGCAGGGGGATGCGGACGAGATGCTCGGCGAGCTGGGACTTTCGGCCTGCGCGGAGCGGCACCCCTACGACCTCTCGGGCGGCCAGCAGCAGCTCCTGGCGCTCGGGAAGCTGCTGCTCATCCGCCCGCGGCTGCTCCTGCTCGACGAGCCCACCAAGGGGCTCGACGTCCCCGCGCGCCGCGCGATCGCCCGCATCCTCCGCGCGCGCCGCGCCGACGGGGTGACCGTGGTCATGGCGACGCACGACCTCGATTTCGTCGAGCAGGTGGCGGACGACGTGTCGATGATGTTCGACGGCGAGGTCGCGTGCACCGAGCCGAGTGAGGAGTTCTTCCGCGGAAATGTCTACTACCGACCGTAAGCATCGAGGGGAGCAGGCCGCGCCCGGGCACGGCGGGGCGGCGGGTGCCACCGAGCCGCGTCCCGCTGCGTCCGCCTACCGCGCGCGCCTGCTCGACCCGCTCGCCCTCGCGGCGGTCCCCGCCTGCATGGCGGCGACGGCGCTGCTCGCACCCGACCAGGCCGCGCTCATCATGCTCGCCGTCGTGGTGCTCACGCTCGGCCTGTTCTTCGTCGGCTACGAGGCGGACCGGCCGGGGCTCCGCCAGATCATGCCGACGGTCGTGCTCGCTGCCCTCGCTGCGGCGGGGCGCATCCTCTTCGCGCCGATCCCGGACTTCAAGCCGGTCTCGGCTATCGCGATCATCGCGGGCGCGACCCTGGGGCGCCGCAACGGCTTCGTCGTGGGCTCGCTCGCGGCGCTCACGAGCAACTTCTTCTTCGGGCAGGGCATGTGGACGCCGTGGCAGATGTACGTGTGGGGGCTCGTGGGGTACCTGGGCGGCGTGCTCGCGGACGCCGGGGCGTTCTCGCGCGCGGACGGCAGCGTGCGCAACGGCGCGCTCATCGCGTGCGGCGCGGCGTCGGCGCTGGTATATGCCGTGGTGATCGACGCGTACGACATCATCGGCTTTATGCACCCCATCACGGTGGCCGGCGTCATCGCCCGGCTCGCCGCCGCGCTGCCCTTCGATCTCACGCACGCCGCCGCCACGGTGCTCTTCCTGCGCGTGCTCTATGCGCCGTGGATGCGCCGCATCGACCGCGTGGTGCGCAAGTACGCCCTCCGCGGCTGAGTCATTGGGGACGGGTTCAAATGTGAACCGCCCCCCGTTTCTTGGACACGGAAATGGAGGTCCGAGAGATGGGGGGCATTCTCATGTCCATCGACCTACGGTACGGGCACGGGCGCGCGGCGAGGTCGC